>CALXZF010000060.1 GCA_944393165.1 uncultured Clostridia bacterium | reverse complement strand
TTATTTTATTACTAATCCTAATTTTACAACTGGATTCTTCTCTGCTAAGAAAACCTTTTTAATTTCAATACTTTCTGGAATTATAGGTGATTTATTTCTACCGTTCTGGAATGTTACTTCGGTGTGTACCGTACTTTTGCTAACACCAAATTTTTTGGCTGCACCTCTTACTGTATCTTTTGAATCTATTATATAATGTGCCAAATTAATTGCACGCTCTTCTATTGATACACTTTTCATATTGCTCTAACTCCTTTTATATAATACTTTTGTTTAATTGTATTCTTATGGTCTTGGTGTTAGAACTTATTTATCTTTAGATTAACCCATAAAAGCAAAACCAGACTACACTTTCAAAAAATCTCACCAAATTACATTATTCGACATACTATATACTAACTGACCATTAATATAGAGGTGAGAATATTGAATACAATAAAAAAAGGAGATATAGTTGCGAGAATATCACACAATAAAGATGTAATCTTTGTTGTAGATAAAGTATTAAATAAGAAAATAGCAATACTAACCGGAATTACAACTAGACTAAAAGCAGATAGTCCTATAGAAGATTTAGAACCGGTAGATAGAAAAGAAATTAATAAGCTATATAAAAGTATAGATGAGAAAATAGAGAAGACAACTAATAAAATAGAAAGTACAAAAGGGAATCTGTTAAAAAGAAGCGATAAAATAATTTATACTGGAAAAATACTTCATTTAGACGGAGACAGAAGATATAGTGAAAAATCTAATATGTATTACAAAAAAATGGGGCTAAAAGCAGTTGTACGAAACATTCCAGAAAATAGACAAGCAAATGTAGTAAATATATTAATTGATAGATACAAACCTGATATATTAGTAATAACTCGGGCATGACGGGATGATAAAATCAGGCAAAAATTATGAGGATATATATAATTATAGAAATTCAAGGCATTTTGTACAAACTGTTAAAAATGCAAGAAATAATCCAAAAAATAAAGATTTAGTTATCTTTGCCGGGGCATGTCAAAGCTATTATGAGGCTTTGATAAATGCAGGAGCTAATTTTGCATCTTCACCTGCAAGGATTTTAATTGACTTTGTGGATCCGCTAGTAGTTGCAAAAACTGTTGCAACCACAGAGTCGAATAGATTTCTTACAATAAACGATATAGAAGGAGAGCTTAGAGACGGAGAGAGAGGAATAAATCGGAATTGGTGCAAGCGGTAAGAAGAAAATATTGCTAATTTAAGATTAAAAAACTGTATTGAAAAGATTATACTACTGTGATAACATATGATGCAGAAGATAAAAAATATATGAACTAGGGGAACAATCTTAAATGTATGAAGAAAATGAAGAAATAGTAAGCAATAAAATCGAGGAAAATTCAAAAGCATTAATAAAAAAAGACAAAAGAACGAGTAAAATAAAAAAAGTAATATTAATAATTTTGTTTAATATAATATTTCCATATTTGATTTTTTTAATAAGTAACATCAATAATGAAGTGTTTTTTACAATAAAAGGAATTAGAACAAAAGCAATTTTTATGAATTTCTCTTATATATATGAGCTTATGATTATATATGGATTTTATTTTTGGTTTAAAGCAATATTGAAAAAGAGCCTACATGCTAATGTCGCTATATGCATATTGTTTAATTTAATATCCATTATTTCGTATTATAAAATAAAAGTTGTATCCAAACCTTTTTTGCCAGAAGATTTACTAATGTTAGGAAATGCTATTGAAATCATACAATATGCAAATATAAAAATAGAGCCAATTATTATAATACAAGTTTTCTTGAGTATAACTCTTCTTGTAATACAATATTTAATTACAAAATATACTCAATATGAAAAAATGCATAACAAAATATTTAGAATTATAGTAATAATTATTACTTCAATTATTATTTTAGTAGCACTTATTTTTAATTGGTCAAATATGCCACTTTTTAATGAAGATAATTTAGACTTGAAATCAGATTATTATATTTACGGAGGGGTAATTAACTTTTTTAAAAAAGGCTATATAGTATTTGAAGGAGAAAAGCTAGATATATATGATGAAAGTAAGTTAGAAGAAATAAAAAATGAAATGAGCGAACAAAATAATGAAGAGGAAACAACTGAACAACCTAATATTATAGTTATTATGGAAGAGGCTTTTAGTGATATAACAGAAATAAAGGATTTTAAATTTAATGAAGATCCACTACAAAATTTTAAAAATCTACAAAAAAATCATACAAACGGAAAAACAACTGTAAATGTTTATGGAGGGGAAACGGCAACATCAGAATTTGAGTTTTTAACAGGAAGTAACATGCATTTTGTTTTGAATAAAAGATATCCGTATTCTCAAATTGTAAAGGGAAATACCATTTCAATTGTAAGAACACTAAAAAGTGCTGGATATGAGACAACAGCTATACACCCAAATAAAGCTAGCTTTTATAATAGAGATAATGTTTATAAATATTTTGGGTTCGATCAAACAGTTTTTTTAAACAATATGGAAGATATTGATAATAAATATAATGACTATGTGTCAGACAAAGATTTTGTAGAAGAAATTATAAAACAATACGAAACAATGAAAACAAATAAAAAATTCATCTTTGGGGTATCTATAGAAACACATATACCATATATAGACGATAAATATGAAAACAATGAAATTAAAATATCAGCAGAGGGACTTAATCAATCACAGATAAAAGAAATAGAAACATATGCACAAGGATTAAAAAATTTTGATGAAGCAATAAAAATTCTAGTGGATTATCTTGAAGAAAAAGATGAAAAAGTAATGCTAGTTGTATTTGGAGATCATCTTCCAGCACTTAATTATTTGTATGATAATTATTACGGAGACAGCATAGAAAGATATCAAACTCCGTACTTAGTATGGACAAATTATGATGCAGATATAGAAGTTGAAAAAGAAATATCGATTCCCGGATTAGCAATGCATACTTTAGAAAATGCTAATATAGAGTTACCATGGTATTATAAATATATATCAAAATTTTACAATGAATATCCGGTTTTTACCAAAAAATTTATAAAGGATAACAATGGAAATAGTGTAGATATAAATTTACGAAACGAACTAATAGACAATTATAATATCATACAGCATGACATATTATATAAAAAAAATATACCATTTTGAATTGGAAGCCTCCATATATCTTATAAATTATAACTAAATTTTCGAGGTCTGTCCCCTTATCCCAAAACTGGGACAACACCTCCGTCCCCATGTCCCAGAATTATTACAAATTTATTACAAAAATGTAACATATTTGTAATAAAGCAAAGCACAAATGACGAATGCTTAGAGCTAAGCGGAATATAGCTGTTCGACATTTAATCCCATACTTTGACTTTAACCGATTTTTATGATAAGATTTGCTTAGATTTAAGGAGTAGGTGATTGAATGATTTACCAAAGTGATATTAAAAGTTTAAAAACAGATATTGATGAAAAGATTGGACAAAAAATAATTGTCAAAGGTTCATTGGGAAGGAGTAAATCGTTTGAGAAAGAAGCAACAATAGAAAAAGCTTACCCAAACTTGTTTGTAATTAAATTTGAAGAGAACAATAGAAATGCAAGTTACAGTTATACAGATATTTTAACCAGAACTATAGAGGTTGATGTGTTTGACGGAAATGGATATAGTCCGCTAATTCCACCACTTCCAGCAGTAGAGGCATAACAAATAAGATGCTTAATTCTAACTAAAAAATGCAATAAAAACAAAGCAGAAATATTATGTATATATAATGAAAATTTAACAAAAAAATAATAAAAAATTCCTAGAAATAGGAATTTTTTTTGTGTGTACAAATATATATTAGATAACTAGATTTTTAAGGAGGGATATTAATGGTGGTAGAAACTACTAGGGACAATATCTGTGTAAATCATCTAATTGGACAAAAGACCGAAAACTTTATTGCTGAGGGAGATAGTATAATTCCAGATATAAAACCAGATATCATAAATGAAGTTTGCACAAGCGGAACTGTTTGCATCTATAAAAAAGAGATAAACGAAGGCAAAGTAAGACTTGACGGTTGTGTGAATTCATACATAATGTACCGAGCAGATGATGAAAATGAAAGCATAAGAGGTTTAAATGTAAATTTGGATTTTACTCAAATAATTGATGTTCAGAACGCAATGCCAGATATGAACCTAGAAACAGATGTTAAACTTAAAAATATAGAATGTAAAGTAATAAACGGAAGAAAAATAAATGTAAAAGCATTTTTGGAAGCAAATGTGAAAGTAACATCAAATGAAAATATAGATATTATAAACAATGTGAACCTTCAAGGAATTCAAATGCTTAATAAAAATTTAAGCGTAAACTCACTTATAGGTAGAGGAAGTACAAAAGCATATGCAAAAGATACTTTAGTAATAGATAATATTGATAATTTATCAGAAATTATGAAAGCAGATTTTCATATTTCTAATAAAGATGTAAAAATAAGCTATAACAAAGTTTTAGCAAAATCAGACCTTAATGTACGACTTTTGTACTTAACAGATGATAATAGAATTAACTCAGTAGAAAGTGTAATACCAGTAATGGGATTTATCGACATTGAAAATGTGTCTGAGGAAAATACTGTAGATACAAGATATGAAATAAAAAATATGATTATTAAACCAAATAATGTAGAAGAACATTCAATATATGTAGAAGTGGAACTTGAAATATATTGTGAAGTCTATAAAAATCAAGAGATTAACCTAATTCAAGATTTATATAGCCCAAAAACAAATGTAATGTTTACTCAAAAGCAGATAAAAGTTATGCAAAAAAGAGAAAATGTCCAAAGCACCTGCAGTGTAAGAGAAAAGCAATTGGTGCCAGAAATTGGCTCAAATAAAATTTATGATGTAGGAACAAATGTGGAAATAACAAAACAAACAATATTAAATGACAGAATTTTGTACGAAGGAGAGCTAAAGCTAAACTATATCTATAGTAGTGGAACTAGTTTAGCGACTAAAAATACTTCGATTCCTTTTAGTTTTAATGTGGACTTTGCAGGAGTTAATCAAAACTCAAACATCGATACAAATATT
>CALXZF010000059.1 GCA_944393165.1 uncultured Clostridia bacterium | reverse complement strand
TTGTATCTATTACAGCAAGTGTGGGTAACTTAAAAGTTACAGAAACTAGAGAACAATCAGAAAAAATATTTAATAGATTACTTTTTATAAATTATTTTTTCTATTTTGTAATATGCGTAACATCTTTATGTATGTTTAATGATTTTATTTTAACATGGCTTGGAGAAGACTTTGTATTTAGTCCGCTTATAGTATTCTTAATAGTAATGCAATTATATGTAACAGGAATGAGACATACTCCAGTAACATTTATTAATTCAAGTGGATTAAATTATAACAGTAGATTTAAACCACTTGCCGAAGCGGTTATTAATCTAGTAGTTTCTATAATAGGTGTGAAATTATGGGGAATAGCAGGAGTTATTCTAGGAACGATAGTAGCTTATGTATCTTGTAGTGTATGGATTGAACCAGTAATCTTATATAAACATTGGTTTAAAAAATCACCAGTAAAATATTTTATTAAGTATTTTGGCTATTTAATTCTTATGCTTATAGTAGCATTTGGAGTTAATAAGATATGTTCATTAATTACATTAAGTGGCTGGTTAAATGTTATAGTAAAATTTGTAATGGCAGTTGTACTTTCGACAATAATCTTTATAGTATGTTTCTTTAAAACAGATGAATTTAAATATTATTTAGATATTATAAAGATGACGAAAAATGCAGTAATAGAAAAAATAAAGAGAAGGAGTTCAAACAATGGAGAAAGGATTAATTAGTATCATTATACCTTGTTATAACGGAGAAAAATATATTGATAAATGCTTACAGTCAGTTCTAAATCAAACATATAAAAAATTAGAAGTAATTGTTGTAAATGATGGCTCTACCGATAATAGTGAGGAAAAAATATTAAGCTATAAAGAAAAGTTTGAAGAAGAGGGAATGAAGTTTATTTATATAAAACAAGAAAATAAAGGTGTTAGTGCAGCTGTTAACTTAGGATTAAAAAAGTTCACTGGAGAATATCTTTGCCAGCCAGACTCAGATGATTTTTTGGACAAAGATGCTATGAAAATAAGAAAAGACTTTTTAGACCAACATCAAAATTATGCGGCCATTACCTGTAATGCCAATGTGTACGATAAAAGTAATTTAGAAAAACCCTTATATCAATTAGTTAGTGATAGGGACAGAGGTCAATTTAAAACTAACCAATTTAAAAGATTAATAAGGGGACAGAGTGTATTTTGCCCTATATGCCATATGATTAGAAGTTCTGTATTCTTAGAGGCAAATCCTAATAGAGAAATATATTCTTCTAGAGGAGGACAAAACTTTCAAATGCTAATGCCAGTTTATTATAAACATAAACGCAAATTTTTAAACATACCATTGGCTAATTATGTGGTTCATCATAATTCTCTATCAAGGGGAGATGATACGAAGGAAAAGAAAATAAGAAGATTAGACGAACATAAAACTATTTTAATAGAAACAATTAAATCAATGGTAAAAATGTCTGACAAAAATAAAAAGAAGTATATTAAATTTGCAACTTCTGTAAATAGACAACATTTATTAGATGTAGCTTTAGAATATAAAGATAAAGAACTATTCAATAAAACATATTATGAAATAAAAAAAATTGGATTTTATAGGATAAAATCTTCTATAAAATATTTTATTGAAAGGATGAAAATAAACCATGATAGATAAAAAAGATTGTACAGGCTGTGGAGCTTGCTATAATATCTGCCCTAAAAATGCAATTACTATGCAAGTGGATGAAGAAGGATTTAAATACCCTGTAATTGATAGAGAGAAATGTATTAACTGTAAATTATGTGAAAAGATTTGTCCAATATCAAATAAAGTAAATACAAAAATGGAAAATCCGATTGGTGTAATAGCTGCATATACAAAAAATACCAATGAAAGAATAGAAAGTTCTTCTGGTGGAATCTTCTATGAATTGGCAAATATTGTTTTATCTAAAAACGGAGCTGTAGTAGGAGCTGGATACGATGATAAGTTTAATGTTGTTCATAAAATTGTATATAATAAGGAAGATTTGAAGGAGCTACAAGGTTCAAAATATGTTCAAAGTGATACAAAGGATACATATAAAGAAACTAAAGAAATTTTAGAGAAGGGGATTGAAGTATTATATGTTGGGACTCCTTGTCAAATTGCAGGATTAAAATCGTTTTTGCAAAAAGATTATGATAATCTATATACTTGTGATTTAATTTGCCATGGTGTTCCTTCACCAAAAGTATGGCAAAAATACTTGGCTGAATATAATGGGAAAATACAAAATTGTTATTTTAGAAATAAGGATAATGGCTGGAATTGCTTTTCAATGAAAATTGTTTTTGAAAATAATAAATTTAAAAGATTTAAAATGACGAAAGATGATTTTATAAGACTATTTTTAAATAATTATACATTAAGACCTTCATGCTATGATTGTAAATTTTCCAAAATTCCAAGAGTAGCTGATATCTCATTAGGAGATTTCTGGGGTGTTGAAGGGAAATATCCAGAATTTAGTGATGATAAAGGAACATCCTTGATATTAGTGAATAGTAGTCAAGGAAATGAATTAATTAGGCAAATAATAGGTAATATATATTATAAAGAAAACTGCGACTTAGAATATGCAATAAAATGTAATCCTTGTATAAACGGCTCTGTAAAAGAACCAATAAGAAGAAAAGAGTTTTTTTATGATTTAGATAAATTGAAAATTAAACAGTTAAGTGGAAAATATTTGACAAAACAAAGTTTAATTAGTAGAATTTATGGAAAAGTAAAAAGGAGTATTAATAAATAGAAGGAGGTAACAAATGAGTTATACACCAAGAAGAATGCAGGGGGAAGACCCATATAAAAAGATGAGAGAGCAATATGAGGACAGCAGTAGAAAAAGAGGTAAAAATTATTCAAATAAATATAGCAGTGGTAAAAAGAAAAAAATTACTAAGTTAGATGTTGTATTCAGAATATTAACTGTAATTTATGTAGCAATCACACTTATATTCTATATATCAGTACTTAGATTGGATTTACTTCCAACGAATTATGTAACAATATTTACTATTGCTGAGGTAATATTTACATTGCTTATTGGTATAGGACTTGCTAAAAAACATAAAACATATAAATTAAATGTATTTTGTTTAATTATTGCATTATTAGTTTCAGGAGTGTATTTGTATGTAGCTAATTTTGCTAATGCAACTACTAACTTTATGGATTCAATGTTCCAAGAAGTTCAAGAAACTGAAGAGTACTATGTAGTAGTAAAGAAAGATAGTTCATATGATACGGTTGAAGACATTGAAGGAGAAGCGGTATATAGCTTCCAACTAGCAGATGATGTAAAAACAGATGTGGAAAATCAAGTAGATGTTTCTTTTGAAACAGGCAATAATTTAACAGAAATAGGCAATAATTTATTGGATGAAAGTATAGATGTAATCTTAATCAGCTCATCACAATATAGTA
Source organism: uncultured Clostridia bacterium (assembly GCA_944393165.1). Next base: position 1,309 of record CALXZF010000059.1, on the reverse strand, counting down.
TTTTAACTGAGGAAATAGAAAATTTTGCAGATGATACAAAAATAATATATACTGCACATCATGCAATTGAAAATACCGCACAAGTAAGCTCAGCTGGTTCAAAATATACTATTAACAATGGTGTATTTAATGTGTATATAAGTGGTATTGATACTTCCGGAAGTATTAGTAATGTATCTAGAAGTGATGCTAATATTCTTGCTACTATAAATACAAATACACATGAAGTTTTACTTACATCTATTCCTAGAGATTATTATGTAACACTTCATAGCAAGGGAGCAAAAGACAAATTAACACACTCAGGTATTTATGGTATAAATGAAACAGTTACTACAGTTGAAGATTTATTAGATACTGATATTAACTATTATGTAAGAGTAAACTTTACAACTGTTATTAAGCTTGTGGACACATTAGGAGGAATAGAAGTATATTCTGACTATGATTTTACAGCACAAGGATATAGTTTCTCAAAAGGATATAATTATTTAAATGGTGAAGAAGCACTAGCATTTAGCCGTGAAAGACATTCATTTGCATCTGGTGATAATCAAAGGGTTAAAAACCAACAAGCTGTAATAGAAGCAATTATAAAGAAAGTATTAAATAGTACAACACTTTTAACTAGATATACAAACATACTTCAATCTTTGGAAGGAAGTTTCCAAACAAATATAGAACAAAGCGATATAAGCAATTTAGTAAAAGACCAATTAAACAATATGTCATCATGGTCAATAGATACTAATGCATTAACTGGTTCTGGTTCATATGGACCAACATACTCATTAGGTAATTTACAATCATATATAATGCTTCCAGATGACTCATCTGTATCAAATGCAAAAGCAAAAATTAATGAAGTTATGGGAGAATAAGATAGAAGGACAAAAGTATTAATATTAAAAAGCCATTCATTTGAATGGCTTTTTAAGCTAATGTTTTTTGAACTTACATGATTTGATTACTGCTATTAAACACTAATGTTAACCACTATAACCAGTTCGGTTTATAATTTTATCACTTATTTCCTGCACTGTGCTAGTTGGAGTATAATTACTATTTCCAAATACTTTTTCGTGTAATTCTTTTACATTAGATTCTAATGTAACTGGAACACCATACCAAGCATCTGAAGAATATCCTTGTACATCGTATGGCCAACCTTCACTATCGGTAATGTTGTAGAATAGCACTGAAGGAATCATTCCAATTATTTGATTACTTGATATATTTGTTGAAACAAGAGGTAAAATTGTGTCTGCAAAATTTGATAGTTCATTTACATCCATTGTTTTAACTTTAT
>CALXZF010000058.1 GCA_944393165.1 uncultured Clostridia bacterium | reverse complement strand
AGGGAATCTCGCACACTTGTGAGGGCGCTGACAAAATTTCTTTTAGAATACCAATGAAAATCAGCTTGACCGACATATTCGAATTACTTTTATAAAACATTTCTGTTTCTTGCTCATTATAGATTTTATTAGGCCGTGAATTGTAACTCTATGAGAATATGGAATGGAATTCTAAATTCCGGCAAATTCTTCAAATCCCAAAGTAATCATATTCTGTGCTATTCTTTCTTTCAAAAGATTAAACCAAGTTTGAGCAAAATTTCTAAATGCATCTGCATTGTAATTATTGGCAATGGCTGTATTGGAAGATGTAAGCTCTTCTATTTCTTCTACTTCGCTTGCAGAACTTACAGTATTATTGTATTCTACTCTTGTTCTTTCAGTCACTTCACCACTGCTGTTACCTATCTCTAACATAATGGAATTACTGTAACTATTATTTTGAACCTGCCCCATATTGAATATTACATTTATTTTATTATCTACATTATTTATATTAGGTATAATTTGCAATGTATTAGAAGTATTCGAATCTGTAATATTTTTATTTAAAATAATTCTTGATATATTTTCTGTTGCATTTTGACTAGTTGCTACATTATTTAAATCTATTATTTCATTTTCATCTACATTTTCTTGTTGAGTTTCTTCTGTCTCATTTGTTATACTTTCATTATAAATATCTAATATAATAGTATTCTGTGCTTCTTCTCTATCATATGTAAATTCAAATTCATTTTCCATTTCCATGCTTACTCGTATAAGTTCTCTTCCAGATTCATACACTTTAATACTTAATCCTTCATCAAATGTGCTATTTTGCACAGCATTAATTAATTCACTTATTCTTGCAGAAAGATTTGAAGTGTCTGTATAATCTGTTCCCATTCCAAATTTTGAAAACACACCACTTAAATCAATCAGAGTCTGTGTATCTGATTTCAATGTGTTTAATATGCTTACTAATATTGTTTTTAGATTCTCTCCGCTTATCTCTACTGAATATACATTTGCATTATATGAGCTTACAACAGAGCTATCTATTGCATTGTTAACAGTTATCTGCTCAGTAGTTTTTACATAGCTATCTTTTGGTATGTTGTTCATTATTATTGGTAAATATACATCTTGTAAATGCGTTTTCTGTTCTTCTGTTAAAGTAAACAAATTTGTATAATTTTCTATATTAATGCTATCTGGTAAGCTTTCTGCATTTTCTAATTGATGATTACTTGCTAACTGTTTCAATCCAGAGTTTTGGATTCCTATATAATTAGGAAATATTTCGTCACATTTTATTCCATAAATATCTCCACTATTTATATATGAAGCTTTTAACAAATCTAATTCTCCGTTTTTTAGAGTTGCATCAGTATATGTTCTTCCAGTAGTAGCATCATGTCTTGATGTTGTTGCTATATTGAATTGTTTAGAGCTATTTTCTCCTTGTTCCTTAACAAAACTAATGATTCCGCTTCCTGTATACGAATTATTCTGTTTAAAATTCGATTGTAAAATATACTTATCATTACTAATCATTTCTGTTAAATCAATACTTTGAGAAAAATATTTCCAAAATAGCTGCTCTCTAGATTTAAATAAATCAGTAGTAAAATATAATATTGCTATAGCTGCAACTATTACTATAATTATTAAGATTATTGAAATTACAATTATTCTTTTTTTCTTCATAAATTACAATCCTTCCTTTCGAAGTAATTTGACTCTATGGTTTTATATACTTTTTTGAAAACTATTATCTAGTTAATACTAATTCCTTTGTTTTACAACTTCGTACATTATTATTCCGGCAGATACTGATGCATTTAATGAAGTAATTTTTCCTTTCATTGGAATTTTAACTAGAAAATCACAATTTTCTTTTACTAATCTATTCATTCCAAAGCCTTCACTTCCTATTACGATTCCTATTCCTCCAGTAAAATCCTCATCATAATAAAATTTATCAGCATTCATGTCTGTGCCGCAAATCCAAACATCGTTATCTTTCAAAAATTTTATAGCATCATTTATATTGTTTACTCTGGCTATTTTCATGTGTTCAACTGCACCAGCCGATACTTTTGACACTGTGCTATTTACACCGGCAAGCTCTTCTTTTTGGTATTATTATTCCATGCACTCCTGCTGTTTCTGCTGTTCTTATTATAGAACCCAGATTATGAGGGTCTTCTATTCCGTCTAGAATTAGTATAAATGGTTTTTCATTTTTATTTTTTGCTTCATCTAGAATATCTTCTACATCACAATAGTTATATGGAGGCACAATCGCAATAACTCCTTGATTGTTTTCTGTTTGAGACATTTGGTTTAGTTTAGCTTTGCTTATTTCATTAATTATAACTTTCTTTTCTTTGGCTAATGCTATGATTTTATTAATTGAGCCATGTTTTTCTCCTGCTGTAATAAATATCTTATTTATATCTCTATCTGTTTCTAAAAGCTCAAGTACTGCGTTTCTTCCTTCAACCTGGTCATTAAAATTATTATCATCTACATTACTTCTTTTAAATTTGTCGTTCTTCATTTTAACCTCCATTCGAGCAAATTTACGCTCTAACAAAAAATTTATTTAATAACCTCTATAAATTTGTGAGAATGTTAGAGGTTAAAATTAGCCATCTCAAAATTCATTAGAATTTTGAGGGCTATAACGAATGAATTATTGTTACTCTATTTATTATTTAAACACGATGTTATTGCTTAATAAATATACTGTTCACAGCTTTATTATATAGCAAACAATGTATGTTTTAAATTTTTATTGGAGTGCTTAAGGTGGGGACCAACAAGTTTACAAACTGTTAAACGAAGTTTCTACAGTTTGTACGCTGTTGGGGGCCGAAAATAAAAATTTAAAACATACATTGTTTGCATTTTATTCCAAACCGTGAATTGTAACCAATAAAATTCTATTCCTCATCCAATTTAAGTACACTAAGAAATGCTTCTTGTGGAATTTCAACATTTCCTATTTGCCTCATTTTCTTTTTACCACGCTTTTGTTTTTCTAGTAATTTCTTCTTTCTTGTTATATCTCCACCATAACATTTTGCCAAGACATCTTTTCTTAATGCAGATATGGTTTCTCTGGCTATTACTTTTCCTCCAATTACCGCTTGAATTGGAATTATAAATAATTGCCTTGGTATAACTGTTTTTAATTTTTCCACCATTTTTCTGCCACGCTCATAGCTATTGTCTTTATGAACTATAAACGAAAGAGCATCCACAGCTTGTCCATTGACATGAATATCTAGTTTCACTAATTCAGATCTTCTATATTCTTTAAATTCATAATCGAAAGAGGCATATCCCTTTGTTCTTGATTTTAATTGGTCAAAGAAATCATATATTATTTCATTTAATGGAAGTTCATAAATTAATGTTACTCTGTTTTCATCCAAATATTTCATGTCAATATATATGCCACGCCTGTTTTGACAAATTTCCATAATGTTTCCCACAAATTCTTTTGGTGTCAATATTTCTGCTGTAACCATTGGTTCTTCCATATAAGAAATTTCACTTGTTGGCGGCAAATCTGCAGGATTATATAATTCTATAACTTCCCCGTCTGTTTTGTGAACTTTATATATAACTGAAGGCGATGTGGTAATTAAGCTCAAATCAAATTCTCTATCCAATCTTTCTTCAATTATTTCCAAATGTAGCAATCCTAAGAATCCACATCTAAATCCAAATCCAAGTGCACCAGAAGATTCAGGTTCATATTCTAAAGCTGCATCATTTAATTTTAACTTTTCTAAAGCCACTTTTAAATTCTCGTAATCACTTCCGTCAACGGGATAAATTCCGCAGTATACCATAGGATTTACCTTTTTATATCCTGGTAATGGTTCTGAAGCAGGATCATTTTTTAATGTGATTGTATCACCAACTCTTATATCTGATAGGCTTTTTATACTTGCAGCAATATATCCTACTTCTCCTGCTTCTAACTTATCTGCTGGAGCATATCGCCCTGGTTCAAAATATCCAACCTCTGTTACAGTAAATGCTTTTTTGTTTGACATTAGCATAATTTCGTCTCCAATTTTTACTGTTCCGTCTTTAACTCTAACATATGCTATAGCACCTTTATAATCATTATATAAAGAGTCAAATATTAAGCATTTTAGTGGTGCATTTTCATCACCTGTAGGTGCTGGTAAATCACTTACAATTCTTTCTAACACCTCATCCACATTAAGCCCTGTTTTTGCTGATATACATGGAGCATCTTCGGCTGGTATTCCTATAATGTCTTCTATTTCTTTTTTTACTTTATCCGGTCTGGCATTTGGCAAATCCACCTTATTTATAACTGGCAAAATTTCCAGATTATTATCTATTGCTAAATAAACATTTGCCAAGGTTTGTGCTTCCACACCCTGTGTACTATCTACAATCAATACCGCACCATCACATGCAGCCAAACTTCTTGACACTTCATAATTAAAATCCACATGTCCTGGTGTATCTATTAAATTAAGCTCATATTCATTTCCGTCTTTAGCTTTATATATCATTTTTACTGCTTGAGATTTAATAGTTATGCCTCTTTCTCTTTCAATATCCATGTTGTCCAAAACTTGATTTTCCATTTCTCTACTTGAAAGTACTCCTGTCATCTCAATCAATCTATCTGCCAAAGTCGATTTTCCATGGTCGATATGTGCTATTATACTAAAATTTCTTATAAATTTTTTCTTATCTTGCATAATTTTCTCCTCATTATTGACTTCCATAATTATATTGATTTTACTGATTTTTGTCAACTTTAAATTTTCTATGTTACGATTCACGACCTTTTAGAATATTTGGTTAATAGTAATGTTTTATAAAAGTAACTCGAATATGTCGGTCAAGCTGATTTTCATAGGTATTCTAAAAGAAATTTTGTCAGCGCCCTCAAAAGGGTTTGAGATTCCCTAACAAAATTTTTTAAGAATACCTACTTCAAATCACATTCCATTCCATATTCTCATACTTTTATAAAACATTACTATTT
>CALXZF010000057.1 GCA_944393165.1 uncultured Clostridia bacterium | reverse complement strand
ACTTCTATTAGATTTTCTAATTCTTTTGGCATTACCCCATATCTATCTATTATTTCGTCTATTACATTTTGTATATCTTCTTCTGTTCTACATAATGCAATATTTTGGTACACTTCAATTTTTTGGCTACTGTTTTCTATATAGCTATCTGGTATATAGCTTGAAATATTTATATCTATTTGGATTTCTTGCTCTTCTTCTACTTCTATTCCTTGCATTTCTTTTACTACTTGGTCAAGCAAATTACAATATGTATCATATCCAACTTGCTCCATATGTCCATGTTGAATCTCTCCAAGTAAGCTTCCGGCTCCTCTAATTTCTAAGTCTCTCATTGCTATTTTAAAGCCTGAACCAAATTCTGTAAATTCTCTAATTGCTTTTAATCGTTTATCTGCAACTTCTGACAATAGCTTATCTCTTTTATATGTTATATATGCATATGCTTGCTTATCGCTTCTACCAACTCTTCCTCTTATTTGATAAAGCTGTGCTAAGCCTAGCCTATCTGCATTTTCTACAATTATTGTGTTTGCATTTGGAATATCTATTCCAGATTCTAGTATTGTTGTACACACTAAAACATTTATTTCTTTTCTTACAAATCGTTCCATTATATCTTCAAGCTCTCTACCTGTCATCTTTCCATGTGCGAATTCTACTTTTGCTTCAGGAACTAATTCTGCAATATCTAACGCTTTTTTCGATATGTTTTCCACATTGTTATATAAATAAAATACTTGACCGCTTCTTTCCAATTCTTTTGTTATTGCTTCTTTTATTACTTCTGTATCATATTCAAGCACATAAGTTTGAACAGGTCTTCTGTTTTGTGGTGGCTCATATATTACAGACATGTCGCGCACTCCTAATATAGACATATGTAGAGTTCTAGGTATTGGAGTTGCTGTCATTGTTAACACATCAACACTTGTTTTTAATTTTTTTATTTTTTCTTTATCTTTAACACCAAAACGGTGCTCTTCATCTATTATGAGCAAGCCTAAATCTCTAAACTCAACATCATTGCTTAAAAGTCTATGTGTTCCTATTACCACATCAACATCTCCAAGTTTTAATTTTTTTACAACTTCATTTTGCTCTTTTTTAGTTCTAAATCTATTTAAAAGCTCTACATTAACGCCGAAATTTTCCATTCTGCTTTTAAAGCTTTCATATTGCTGACTTGCAAGAACTGTAGTTGGCACCAAATACGCAACTTGCTTGTGATCCATTACTGCTTTGAAGGCAGCTCTAATTGCAACTTCTGTTTTTCCATAGCCAACATCTCCACAAAGCAATCTATCCATTGGTCTTGGAAGTTCCATGTCTTTCTTGACTTCTTCTATACATCTTAATTGGTCTTCAGTTTCTTGGTATGGAAACTCATCTTCAAATTGTCTTTGCCAATCAGTATCTTTAGAAAATGCAAAACCTCTTATCTTCTGTCTTTTAGCATATAACTCAATTAAATCCTTAGCAACCTCTCTTAAATTATTCTTAACTTTAGCTTTTGTATTATTCCATTCTTTACTTCCTAATCTATTTAATCTAGGTGCTGTATCTCCTCCGCCTATGTACTTTCTAACACTGTCCAAATTATTAGTTGGTACATAAAGCATGTCATCATTTTTGTATTTTATTTTAATATAATCTTTTGTAACACCGTCTGCTTCGATTGTGTTTACCCCAACAAATTCACCAATACCATGACTTCTGTGTACAACAAAATCGCCTTGCTTTAAATCAGCAAAAACAATTTTCTCACCTTGTCTAAAAGCGCTACTAGTTCTTCTTTTCTTTGGGCTTGCTTCAAACACTTCAGACATATTAATAACAACCAAATTCAAATCATAGCATTCGAACCCACTTGTCGTTATAGGGACAGGCCTTAAAACGACAAAGTTGTCGTTTTGGGGACAGGCCTTGCCTTTTTTGTTGCTTTGCTTTACATTATTTTGATTTGCATTGTCTTGGCTTACCTCATCTTGATTCGTGCTGTTCTGGCTCGCGTCATTATTGCCTGCGACTTTTAGATTTGCATTTCCTTTAATATCCTGCAAGAAATCAGTCATTATCTCGTTATCTTGAAACATCTTATTTATTTTTTCTTCATTTTCTTTGTTTCCAGTAAAAACAATAACTTCTTTCTTATCTTTAAGCCATTTCTTAATATCATTTAACAATAGCTCTGTTTCACTCTTAAAGAAATTAATTTCCCTATATCTAAATTCAAATTTGTTTGCAGATGCACTATTATTTTCATCTAAATATATAGTCTGTTTTTGATTATATATGTTGTTCCAATTTTCTTTATCAAAATCGCTAACATTGGCAATTCCCTCTGGAATAAATCTTCCTCTTTCCACCAATGACTTCAATAAATTATTATTCTCAATTATTATATTTTCTATACGCTGATTAATTTTTAAATTTTCATCTACAATCACTATGGCGTTTTTGTCCAAATATTCTAAAAAATTTCCTTTTTTAGGATAGAATTCATTAAAATATTTATCAATTTTGCTAATATATTCCCCATTTTGTATTGCCTCTATATCCGCTTCTATATTTGCTATGGATTTTTCATGTTCTATTTTATTTAAGCAATTTTCTTTTATTCTTTCTGTAACTTTGGAAACTATTTTAGAATACTCTGGCAATTCATTCTCTTCAGGCTCATAGTTTAATATGTATTCATGTGCTGGAAAAATGGTTATAGTATCTGTCATTTCAGTGGTTCTTTGTGATGCTATGCTAAAATATCTTATTGAGTCCACTTCATCTCCCCAGAATTCTATTCTAACCCCAATTTTTTCACTTAAGCCTATATCAACAATTCCGCCTCTTATGCTAAATTGACCCTTATTTTCTACTAAATCGTTTCTCTCATAGCCAAGTAAAAGCAATAATTGCTTTAAATTATTTAAATTTTTCTTTCCAGCAAATCCAGTACAATTAAACATACTTCCTATACTAAAAGTAAGTACATTCTTGTATAAAATCTCTTTAGGAACCATGCTTTGCATAAGTGCTTCTACAGTTGTAACAACTATTTTGGCTTGCTTTTCATATATTTTATTCAAAACTTCTATTCTTGCAAATGGTAAGTCTTTGCTTTCTGTTACGAAGTCGTATGACGCAATTTCTCTTTTTCCAAAATATTCTACTTTATCTGTAAAACATCTTAAATCTCTAACCAAGTTTTTCGCTTGAATTTCATTGTATGTTATCACACACATTGGTCTAGTTGTGTTTGCAGATATTGTAGAAATCATATGGGATTTTCCCACGAATACTAACCCCGATATATTTATCGGGGTTGTTTTCTCTTTTATTTCTTGCATAAGTTCTTGAAATTTTTCTGTCTCTTCTAGCTTGCTTATAAGTAAGTTCTTCATGCTTCACCTACCTATTTTGTAATTGAAACAACTTTATATTTTATAACACCAGCTGGTGCTTGTGCTTCTACTACTTGACCTTTTTTTGCTCCCATAAGAGCTACTCCTATTGGAGATTCATTTGAGATTTTGTTTTGGCTTAGGTCAACTTCTGTTGAACCTACTATAGTATATGAAACTTCTTCATTGAATTCCATATCTAACACTTTAACAGTATTTCCTACTTGAACTGTTTTTGTGTCTATCTCTGACTCATTTATGATTTTGGCATATCTAAGTTTGTTTTCCAATTCTGCTATTTTTGTTTCATTTGCTGCTTGGGCATTTTTTGCTTCATCATATTCAGAATTTTCTGATAAATCTCCAAAGCCTAAAGCTACTTTAATTCTTTCAGCTATTTCGGCTCTTTTTTCTGTTGTCAAATATTCTAGTTCTTTTTCAATGTTGTCATAACCTTCTTGTGTTAATAAAACTTCTTTTTCTGAGTCCATTTTGTCTCCCTCCTTTTTGTAAAAGAAAATCGTTGTTTTAATATAAGATTAGCATACGATTTTACACCAAACTTACTAAGTGTGCCCTTCAGCACACCTTCAAAAACAACTGTTTATAATATTAAACTAATTTTCGTCTTTTGTCAAGGTTAAGATTGTGAATTTTCTGTAACTCTTCATTTGATATAGCTCCATTATTACCTATTATTTGAATTATTTTTATATCATCCTTGCTTATCCTCTCGTATGCGTCTTCTATCTTCCATTTTTGAGAATTTATTATTATACTTTCATATAACTCGGTTATATCAAAGTTATTTCCTATTTGCTCAAATTGTTCCATATATTCATCAGTGCATTCTATTTTTATATTATTCACATTTATGCCGTCAAAACTGGGTGAATCGTATTTTACATCTTCAGCAATATTTATTATAACTGCATTACGGTTTATGTTATATTTTAAAAGTTCCTGTTTTGTCAAATTTAAATTCAATATATACCTTGCTCTTTTTAGTGCTTTCTTTTTGTTATTAGATACCGAAATCAAGATTCCACTACTATCCAGAAGACTATCTTGTATTGTTTTAAGCCTTTTTATATCATTTGTAACAATATTTACTAGCCTAAACTCTTCTATGTATTTTTTCAAGAAGTTTAAATCTAAAAAAGCCGTTTTCTTAAAAATTATATATATCTCTTCATTTTTCATATCGATTTCTTGCTTATCAAATATGTATTTTACAATATCAAATTGCATAAACTCCATTAGCCTTTTTCCATTTAATATTTGAATATTATTTTCTTCTAATGTATTACAAAGAGATGCTTTAAATTCTTTTTGCAATTCCATTGAAAAAACAATAGTGTCTATATTTAGTCTTTTGATGCATTTTATAAGCTTCGGCTTTACGCTTTTTTGATATTTTGCTTTAGCAGATATTGCAATAATATAATTACTTCCATAACTTTTTATTTGCATTTTCTTAAATGGTCGATTAATAAAATTTTCTTCTTTAATATACCCAACTACCATAAACTCCTCCTAAATATAACTTATTTGTCACAAAAGTGGCAGGCATGAATGTATCAAAAATTATACAATAGGGACAGGCGTAAATGTATCAAAAGTGATACAATAACACCTGTCCCCCTTTGTGACACCTTAAATTATATTTAGGTGAACTAAGTTTTATTCTTCTTTTTTACTAATTTACACTCCTAAAGCTTCAGAAATTACGCTCCAGATAGACTCTGGTTCTCTATCTTTTGCCCAATATGCTGCTCCTGCTAGTCCATACTTTTCTATTAATGATAGTTTTGCTTTTATTGCTTCTTCTTCTTCTAGCCAGATTTTATTTGTAACACCATTTTCCTCAAATTCAACATAGTATTGCTTTAAGTTGTCATCCCATGTTCGTGTTGCTCCTTCAGGAATTAAGCTTTCTATATCTTTTATATATCTTGCTTCTTTTTCTACAGTTCCGTCACTATATTCTTTCCATATTCTTGTATAAAATGGTATTCCAAGAACTATCTTGTCTGCTTCCACGCCTTCTTGTCCTAGAAATTTTTCTATATTTGCTTCTACCCAATCATATCCTGCATTAGTTCCTGGCTCTGTTGATGAGTTTCCATGTTGGTCATATGCCATAAATACTATATAATCTGCTACATCTCCAATAACATGTCTGTCATAACACATAGACCATTCTTCTCCACCGTCAGGTGCAGTTACATCAACTGAAAGAACTGCTCCAATCTCATTTAGTCTAGGTTTTAGCTCTATTATAAATCTTGAAAATAAATCTTTGTCTTCATCATGCATATATTCAAAATCAATATTTATTCCGTCTAGGTCATATTCTAAAACCAAACTTACTATATTTTCTATTAAATCATGTCTTAAATTATAGTCCTGCATTATTTCTGATGTAGTTTCTATATATGAATTGTTTGACACACTTGGCCACACCATATATCCATTTGAATGTGCCCATTCGATATATGCTTTCCCTTCTTCTCCGGCATTATCATTAATCCTTCCTTGCCCTTCATTTACTAAGGTAAAAAATGTTGGACTAATTACATTAATTCCTTGGATTTCAGTTCCGCTTCTATCTGGAGGATATGCATATTCAGAAAAATAATCCCATGCCATACTTATCTTTCCGTCAATTTGTTTTTCTTTCTCGATAGCTTCTCTTGTAACATATTCGTTTACTAAAGTATCTGTTTTAACATACCCTAGTTTGCCTGTATCTGTTCTTATCTCTGTCCAGCCGTCAACTTCGTTATTTTGATTTTCTTCATTTTGCGCTACAGTTACAGTCTCACCTTGAACTATTTCATCTACATCTCTCGAAAAGATTGTTGGATATGCTTTTACCTTATTGTCTTTTCTACTATCTGCCACAACAAATTTTCTGTCCAAAGAATCCACTGTCACTGTATTAGTTGATTCAATATACCCAATCTCCACATTATATGTACTTTTTATTTTTTTTATAGGAATATATCGCGTATCATTTCTTTCAAGCACAGTTCCTGATATTTCTACTTTTGACCCGTTATTTGTAATAGCATTTTCTCCTACCACAATGCTAGTCACTTGATTTTCTGAAGTTGTTACTATTTGGTCATATTTATCATCATAATATATATATGGGTCGAAGAAGTTTTCTATATCCTCTTCTGCAATATATATTACTCCATTTTCAATAATCAAATCTTTTTTCAAGCTTGATGTTACATTGCTATTGTTTATTACAAGATTTGCTTTGTCAGCAATATCTGTATTCACATAATTTGGTGCAACTTTTAAAATCCAATATGCAATACCTAAAAATATTGCTACTACAACTAATTTATAAAACACTTTACCTTTTGCTTTTTCAGCTCTTTTCGCTTTTCTCGACATGTTTCTCTCCTATTAAAAATAAATTATTAAAGCTCCTATAATTGCTATTATAAAACCTAAAATTTTTAATCCCCATGCAGCTTGATTTTGGTCTCCAAAACCAAATACTTTTTTTGTTATTATTCGTGCATCATATATCATTATTACTCCCAGTAGAGCAATAACAAATCCTATAAGATTAACCACTTGTTCCATATTCGACTAACACTCCTTTAAGAAATTTGTTTTTCGATACTTAGTAATATGTTAAATGTACTTTGCCCGATTCTATTTAAAAAATTCTACAGTGTATTTACACTCAAAAGTTTCATTTGGTTTAAGTGATATAATATCCTGTTTTTGTATGAAAACGCCTGTATTTTTTATTGTATCTGCTGTAGAATACCATGGCTCTATACAAAGAAATGGAGCATTTGGTTTAGACCAAATTGCCAAATATGGAAATCCTGTAAAGTCCATTGTAAGCAATGTTTTGCCTGTAGCTTTATTTTTCAAGCTTATCCTATGTGATGTTATTCCTTTCATAATTAAAGCATCATTATTGAATGTATCTGGTCCTATTGCAATTCTTCTTTTATCTAGCATATTATTTCTTGCATATTCAGTGCCCACTAATCCGTCGACCAAGTATAAAAAGTGGATTTTATCTTCATCTTCTTCGAACTCTAAATAATAATTTCCCTTTTTTAATTCTTTTTGATCAATTTTAAAAGCAGGATGTCCGCCTATTCCAAATGGAAGAGTTGCATCTCCAGTATTAATTACTTTATAAATTGTAGTTAGCTTGTTTTCGTCTAATCTATATGTTGTATATAATTCAAAATCATATGGATACCTGTTCTTTGTGATTTTATTGCTTCTTAAAACATATGAATGAAAATTGTCTAACTTAGTTATTGGTTCAAATTCAAAATCTCTCGCAAAACCATGCTGTGGCATTTCAAATATTCTGCCATTAATAATGGTTTGATTTTTCTTTAGCTTACCCACAACAGGAAAAAGCACTGGCCAATGTCTTTTCCAGTATACTTTTCCATTTTCGTCAACACACTCTAGTCCTTGGTGGATTCGTTCTTCACCGTCTAGCTTGAAGCTTACTAATTCTCCACCCATTTTTGAGGTTAGCATCTTAGTATACATCTATGTTCTCTCCTATTCTACAAAATTATACAAAAAATTCATATATATAATATTGTTTTTTTATGTAAATGTCAATACTTTTAGCGTATTTTTTGAATCCTTTTATTTTCCTCTTCTCTTGTTTTTTTGAACAGAAAATCCAAATCTTCCAATTTTTCTTCCCATTGAATAGTAATGCCCATTCAAATATGCAATAAGATTGCATTTTGAAATATCGAAAGCGCCTTTGGAATCTATATACTTTTCATCTGCATCTATTGATAAAACTTCTGCAACAAACATATGATGACTTCCAAGTTCTTCTATTTCTTTTACTTTACATTCAACAGAGACTGGGCTTTCTTTTATAAGTGGGCATTTCACAAACTCAGCTTTTTCTTTAGTAAGGTGCATTTCTTTAAACTTGTCCACTTTTGCTCCAGTTTTTACGCCACACCAATCTGTTGCATATGCTAATTTTTCATTTGTTAAATTTATTACAAATTCGCCTTGCTCTTTTATCAAATTATATGAATATCTTTCTGGTCTAACAGATATATAGCACATTGCAGGGTTAGTGTTTAATATTCCAGTCCATGCAACAGTTATAATATTAGATTTTTCCATTGTTCCGCAAGATACCATTACTGCAGGAAGAGGATATATAAAAGTTCCTGCTTTCCATATTTTTCTACTCATTTATTACCTTCCTTTACTAACATAATAATCATTTAGGAGTGTCCCTTTTGTCCAAGTTCTTGGCCATTTAGGAGTGTCCCTTTTGTCCAAGTTCTTGGACGAAATGGAGTGTCCCCTTTGTCCAAGTTTTTGTTTACAACTCGATTCTTGCTCCAAATTTTTCTTCTACCAATTTGTGCAATCTCTTGTTTTCTTCTTTTTCTAGTTTTGGGTCTATTTGCTCTATTTTTTGCACCAATTCTTGCACTTCTTTCAAAATTGATACATCTTCAAACAAGTTTGCTATTTTAAACTCTGGTAATCCATGCTGTCTTGTTCCAAAAAATTCTCCTGAACCTCTTAATTCCAAATCTTTTTCTGCCACTATAAAGCCATTATCTGTTTCTTTCATTATTTTCATTCTTTCTTTGGTCGTTCTAGAATTACCTTCATAAATCAAAATGCAATATGATTGATATTCTCCTCTACCAACTCTTCCTCTTAATTGGTGAAGTTGTGCTAATCCAAAGTGTTCTGCATTTTGTACAACCATTATATTTGCATTTGGAACATTTACTCCAACTTCTATAACAGTCGTAGATACTAATATTTGAATTTCTCCTTCTTTGAATCTTTGCATAATATCATCTTTTTCTCTTTGTTTCATTTTGCCATGTAAGTATTCTACCTTAAACTCAGGGAATACATCATTTTGATAATGTTCCGCCAATTCCACTACAGATTTAAAATTATCGAATTCTTCATTTTCTTCCACTAATGGACATACCACATATGCTTGTCTTCCTTTCGAAACATTTGCTCTTATAAATTCCTCTATCCTTCGTTCCATATTTTTCATAACTGGATATGTTTCTATTTTCTTTCTATTTGGAGGAAGTTCATCTATTATTGATATGTCCAAATCTCCATAAAGGATTAATGCCAATGTTCTTGGGATTGGAGTGGCAGTCATAACTAGCACATCTGGATTTGATCCTTTTGAAACAATATTTGCTCTTTGTCTTACTCCAAATCTATGTTGCTCATCTGTTACAACAAGCCCTAGATTTTTAAACTCTACATCTTCAACAAGCAATGCATGTGTACCAATTAATACATCTATTTCACCATTTTTTAATTGTTCTAGAATTTCTCTCCTTTGTTTTACTCTCATGCCTCCTAAAAGTAATTCACATTTAATTCCAAAATTTTCTAAAACTTTTTTGAATTCTTGCAAATGCTGCTCTGCTAAAATCGCTGTTGGAGCCATTATTGCAGACTGGTAACCTGATTTAGCAGCTTTATATGCAGCAATAACAGATACAATAGTTTTTCCAGAGCCAACATCTCCTTGCAATAACCTATTCATTGGTTTATCGCTTTCCATATCATTATCTATTTCTTCTAACACTCTTAATTGAGCTTTTGTAAGTTTAAATGGAAGCGAATTTATAACATCCGACATCTTTACATTTTTATCAAATACAATTCCGTCTGTTTCTTTATCATACCTTGTCTTAAGGCTTGATAATGCAAGCTGTACTGTAAGTAACTCTTCAAACACAAATCTTCTTCTTGCCATACTATACTCGCTAAAATCATTTGGAAAATGTATTTGCTTTGTTGCAATATTTATATCTTCCAAATTATATTGCTTTAATATATAATCTGGTATTGTTTCTTCCAGTTTTCCCTGCACTTTTTCTAAGCCATTTTCAATAATTCCTCTTAACTTATTTTGAGACAATTTATATGTAAGTGGATATATTGGAATAATTTTTCCTGTATTTTTACTAAGTCCACCCTTGTCGAAAACAGGCTTTGTCATTTCTATTCTTCCATATTTGTTGCTTACTTTTCCATAAAATTGATATCTTTCTCCTACTTGAAATTTATTCTTCAAATATGTTTGATTAAACCATGTAAGTACACAATCACCTGTGTCATCTCTTACAAGCATTTTTAGCATTACTTTATTTCGTGCAAATCTTGTTTCCATTATCTTACTTGCACAAACCACATCTATTAAAGCCTCTTCGCCGTCTACAAGCTCAGCTATTTTTTTTGGTTTACTTCTATCTTCATAATTTCTTGGAAAAAATGTTATTAAATCTTCCAAAGTATTTATTCCTAATTTTTGTAAAAGAGTTAAATTGTTTGGTCCAACTCCTTTTATATATTGGACACTCTGCTTTAAATCTATCATATGTCCTCCTCGTACAATGAACATATAGTCCATTTTGTATTTTATTTCATATATAATATAACACACTTTTGTCGATTTTTCTATTATTTATTTCAAGTACTTTATACATATTTGCATGATTGTAAATATATATTAGTAATGTGCGAAGTGCAGTATATTTTTTGTTATAATTTACGGCTTATATGTTTTTTAGAAGCAAATAGTATCTTTTATAAAAAGATACTATCTGCAAGAAATATAGAGAGTACGCTGTAAATATCAACATGTTTTTTACACCTTTTTACATTATTTTAGGTTTTTCTATTTTCTTTTTATTTGTTTTATTGTATAATATATGTGTTAGGTTTTTTACCTAAAAAGATTTATTTAGACATTTTGTCAGATTGAGAGGTAAATATGTGGGTGTTTTGGTTAATTGCTGCAGGTGTTTTCTTCATAATTGAAATGGCAACTATTGGCTTTTTAATTTTTTGGTTTGGCATTGGAGCCATACTTGCAATGGTAACAAGTTTTATAACAGATAGCATCTTAATTCAAACTATTGTATTTCTTGTTACATCTACCTTATTGCTAATATTTACAAGACCACTTGTAAATAAATTTGTAAAAACTCCAAAAGAAGTAAAAACAAATGCATATTCAATTATTGGAAAAAAAGGAATTGTTATTGCAAAGATTAATAATATCGAAGGAAACGGACAAATAAAAATTGACGGAGATATTTGGTCTGCAAAATCTTATACAGATGAAGATATTCCTGAAAACACTGAGGTTGAAATTGTTGAAATAGACGGAGTAAAAGCAGTAGTAAAAAAAGTTACAGACGAATCAAATGCTACAGTAAATGTATAGTATCATAATTTGTTATTAAATTTATTAATATTTATTTAAAAAATTAGGAGGATATTTTATGTGGGTTTTAATCGTATTGCTAGTAATAATATTAATTATTGCATTTAAAACTATTAAGATTGTTAGACAATCTGAAGTTTATATTATTGAAAGACTTGGTAAATTCTATAAAATAGCTGATGCTGGTCTTACAATAATCATTCCATTTTTTGATCATGTTCGTAGTGTCGTTAGCTTAAAGCAACAAACAATGGATATTCCACCACAAGGTGTTATCACAAAGGATAATGTTACAATTACAATAGATACTGTTGTTTTCTATAAAGTAACTGACCCAGCAAAAGCAGTTTATGAAATTCAAAACTTGAAAAAAGGTATTGAATATCTTGCAATTACTACAATTCGTGATATTGTTGGTAAAATGGATTTGGATTCAACATTTAGTTCTCGTGATGCAATAAACGATAAACTAAGAGTATTACTAGATGAAGCAACAGACCAATGGGGATGTAAAATAGATAGAGTTGAAATAAAAGACATTACACCTCCAGCAGATATTAGAGATGCAATGGAAAAACAAATGAATGCAGAAAGAAATAAAAGAGCTTTAATCCTTCAAGCAGAAGGTGAAAGACAATCTGCAATAACACTTGCAGAAGGTAAAAAAGAAGCTGCAATATTAGAGGCCGAAGCAGATAAAGAAGCAAAAATTAGAAGAGCTGTCGGTGAAGCAGAAGCTATAAAGAAAGTAGCTGAAGCAAAAGCCGAAGAAGTACATATGGTATATGATGCAATTATGAAATCAAATCCAGACGAAAAGCTAGTTCAATTAAAATCTTTAGAAGCTTTAAAAGAAGTTGCAAATGGAGAAGCAAACAAAGTATTCATTCCATTTGATGCAACAAGTGCACTTGCAAGCCTAGGCTCTGCAGCAGAAATGTTTAAACCAGATAAAAAAAGACCTAGAAAAAGTCAAATAGTCGATAATACAGACAATCATGGAAATAATGTAACAATCGAAGAATAAAACTGGGACATGGGGACGGAGCTGTTGTCCCAAAACTGGGACACGGGGACACACCTCGCAAAATTAATTTCGTGTAAGTTGCTAAAAAGGATAGTAAAATTATAAAAATTACTATCCTTTTTATTTTATTTTCTTTTTATCTTAGTAATTAGGCATGTTTGATATCTTATTCTTTCAGATATCTTGCCACACTACTCTTGCTTATTCCAACAACATCTGCAATTTTCTGTACTGATATTCCGGTCTTATTTCTAATTTCTTTAACGAGTTCAATCATTATTCCTTTATTCTTACTGTCAATCTTATCAATATTATAACTATCTTTTATTTTTCTTATTGTATTCTTTACCATAATATCTATCTCATGCTGTGATAGATGTTCCTCCACTTCTATAAAGTGCATTTCATTTCTGTCTATACTTTCCATATCTTCCTCTTGAATAACATCCATATTAAGTATTCTTTGCACTTTTCTTGCAACATTTTGGCTTTTACTAGAAAATTCATACTCATCAATATTCTGTACCATCCCCGCATTGACTGGATTCCTTAAAATATACATTATACATTGATAGAAATATCTTTCGTCATAAATAGGTTCACTTTTAAATCTGTCCCTGAAAACAGGCCCTACTCTTGACATGTCATCATTGTAAAACATTGCAAATTGCTCATTCACATTTTTCATAAAATTTGACATTTTTCCCACTTCATTTGCATTCAGGAGCAAATGTGCATGATTATCCATTATTGCATATGCAATAATATTAATATTATATTTTAAGCAATTTTCATATAATAGTTTTATATATCTTTTTTTATATTTTTTCTTTTCGAATATATACTCTTTATTTATCCCTTGGGTCATTACATGAAAAAAATTAGTTTGTAAGAAGTTGCGTGGTTTTCTAGACATAAAAAATCTCCTTCTAATGATAAAAAAAATAATGAAATTAATTCTTTATAGAAATCATAAATATTTTATTCTTTAATAGAATAAACCATTTTCCATATTTTGTCAATCCCTTTTAAGAAATTTTATCAAGTTATGTGCCTTTTTTTGTATGTTTGTCAAATAATGCCGAGCATATTTTAAAGCTTTGTGCTGGAGCACTATCTTCTCACATATAAAATGAAAATGTGGCTATTTTATATAATTTCTGTCTCAATGTGCGAAAACTAATTTTCTTTTACTCGTATATAGCTCTCCAAGACTAACATAGTATTTTTCCCAAGACTATATAATTACCACATTTTCTAGCATTTGCACAATTAATTTTTCTAAACATTATGTTTCTACAGTCAATTGTGCATTTAGGTGTGTCCCCATGTCCCAGTTTTGGAACAACAGCTCCGTCCCCATGTCCCAGTTTTGGGACAACAGCTCCGTCCCCATGTCTCAGTTTTGGGACAATTGCTCCGTCCCCATGTCCCAATATTTTGTTCCGAGCATTTTGTCTGGTAAATATTGTTGTTCTACCCAATGGCCTGGATAATCATGTGGATATTTATATCCTTCATGATATCCAAATTCACTCATTCCTTCTGCAGGTGCATTTCTAATATGCATTGGTATTTCTCCAGTATCTTTAGTTGCTACATCATTTAAAGCTTTATCTATTGCCAAATATGAGGCATTTGACTTTTTCGCAAGTGCTACATATATTGCTGCTTCTGATAAAATTATTCTTGCTTCTGGCATTCCAACCATGTTTACTGCTTGCATTGCTGATGTTGCAACTACTAATGCTTGTGGGTCAGCTAACCCTACATCTTCTGAAGCACATATAACTATTCTTCTTGCTATGAACACAGGGTCTTCTCCTCCGTCAATAGCTCTTGCTAAATAGAACACAGTAGCATCTGGGTCGCTTCCTCTCATGGATTTTATAAATGCACTTATATTGTCGTAATGGCTATCTCCATTTTTGTCAAAAACAGCTTTTCTTCTTTGAATGCAATCTGCTGCTATCTCATCTGTGATATGAATATATCCGTCTTTATCCATATTTGTAGTTAGCACTGCTATTTCTAATCCATTTAAAGCTGTTCTAACATCTCCATTTGATACTTCTGCTATTTTTCTTAAAGTATCATCTTCTATTTTTATATTATAACTGCCTAGTCCTTCTTCACTCGTCAAAGCTCGTTTTAGCACTTTATAGATGTCTTCTTCTGTCAATGGATTCAATTTACACACCATTGATCTAGATATTAAAGCTTTATTCACCTCAAAATATGGATTTTCAGTTGTGGCTCCAATTAGAATAACTGTGCCGTTTTCTACATAGGGCAATAATGCATCTTGTTGTAGTTTATTAAACCTATGTATCTCATCTATAAATAATACGCATTTTCCACTTGGGTTTAATAAAAGATTTTGTGCATCTT
This sequence comes from uncultured Clostridia bacterium, assembly GCA_944393165.1. The sequence goes on along the minus strand of CALXZF010000057.1, from coordinate 2,670 downwards.
CTATTGCTTTTTTTATATCGCCAATTCCTGCAGTTACTGCATTAATTCTTGTAAATTTATATTTTGTTGTATTGCTTATTACTCTCGCAAGTGATGTTTTACCACAACCTGGAGGTCCCCAAAGTATGATACTAGATAACCTATCTGCTTTTATTGTTCTATACAGAATTTTATCTTTGCCTAAAATATGTTCTTGTCCTACATATTCGTCCAATGTTTTGGGCCTCATTCTGTATGCAAGTGGTTGATTTAAGTCCATTTCAAATTCCTCCCTTTTATAGCCACTTTTATATACTTTCTTAAATACTATATAATTTTTTTTGCTTTAGATTATTTTTCTATTTTTACATTCTAACATCAATTAATTGATATATCTAATCTATATAAATTCTTTTTACTCTTGCTGATATTCCACATAAAATTTCATAATTTACTGTATCACATAAATCTGCAATTTCTTCTACTGTAATATGTTCATTATCCCAAATTGCTACTTCATCTCCTGTTTTTACATCAATTCCTGTAACATCCACCATTAAATTGTCCATACACACTCTTCCTACGATTGGTGAATACTTTCCATTTATATATACTCTTCCTCTGTTTGACAAACTTCTTCTTACTCCGTCAGCATAACCTATTGGGATTGTTGCAATTTTCCTTTTATCTTCTGTAATATATGTTCTTCCATATCCAATGGCAGTTCCTTTTGGAACCTCTTTTACAAACACCACATGTGATAATAATTTGGTTGCAGGAATTACCCATAACACATTTTCCATATCTTTGTCTGGCATATATCCATATGTTATAATCCCAGGTCTCACCATGTTAAATCTAGAATCTTTAACATTCATAATTCCACTACTTGCTGATGCATGAATATACTTAAATGAAAATCCATTGTTTTGCAATTCATCTAAAACTTTGTCAAACTTTTCTACTTGCAAATTTGTATACTCTGGGCTACTATCTGCTGATGAAAAATGTGTATATATACCTTCTATTTGTAGATTACTTAGTTTGCTTACTTCTGTAACAAATTTAAGCATCTCGTCCGGGCTTCTTCCTACTCTTCCCATTCCTGTATCTACTTCTACATGCACCTTTGCGACTTTGTTTGCCTTATTTGCAACTTTGTTTAACTCAATAGCCACCTCTAAATCGGATAACCCACAAGTCAAATCATACTTAACTAAAACCTCTACCTCGTTTGGAAGTAGCTCATTTAATGTTAATATATCTTGTTTATACCCTTCATTTCTTAATTTTACTGCTTCATAAAGAGTTGCTACTGCCACAATTTTTATGTTCTCTTCATCAAAAACCTCTTTTAATCCGCTTGTACCAAGCCCATAAGCATTTGCTTTTATAACTGGTGCTACAGTAACCCCTTCTCCTACTTTTTGCTTTATTTTCTGTATATTATTTTTTATAGCTGATAAATTTATCTCCAAATAACTTTTTTCTAAAATTTTATCTTCCATAAAGTTTTAATCCTCTCATAAAATATATTTAGGTTTTGATGCAGGATTTACCTATAAACCTATTTCCTATAAAAACCAATTCTGTATTAATCTTTACTTTTATTTTCTTATCTGATTACTTTTCAATAAAATTCTTAATCAATTTGTATAAATCTACATTCCCAAATATTTTAATCCTTGTTTTATAATAGCTTCTACAGATAAATCTTTAGTATCAATATTTGCAATTGCTAAATCAATATCTCTTCTTGAATATCCAAGTACTTGTAATGCTTCCACTGCATCTCTTGCTTTATCATTCTTTACGACTGTTTTTGCTGGTACAAAATCAGTTTCTATTGCATCTTGAGTTTTCATTTTATCTTTTAACTCTAATATCATTCTTTGTGCTGATTTTGCTCCTATTCCTGGTAAACTCTTAAGAGTATTTACATCACCTGAGATTATAGCCAAAGCAAAACTTGAAGGTGAAATATTTGACAAAATTGTAAGTGCTGATTTTGCTCCAACTCCACTAACACCTAATAGCTGCTCAAACATTTTTAGTTCTTCATTAGTGCAAAATCCAAAAAGACTTATATCATCTTCTCTAACCCTCATATATGTATATACTTTTATTGTATTTCCTACTTCGCCAACTCTATCTATTGAGCTTGCAGACATGAATATTTTATACCCAATTCCGCCTACATCAATTACTATATTATCTAAGTTTTTTGTTTCCAAATTTCCTTTTATATATGATATCATTTTTATTCCTCTTTTCTTTTCCTTAATTGCATTACATATTTTATCACAAACAAGAAAAAATGCAATAGCATTGCAAAAATTTGTTTGTTTTTTCATGTACAAAAAAAGCAAAAATCTGTTAATATAAACTCTTGCTTTCATTTTCCTTTATCATTCTTGTAGCAATAAAAAATAGTTGACTTGAAACCGTCGTAATCTCAAGTTATTTTATATATAAAATAACTCTTGTTGAGTGTCTAGTAGTAGTATGAGGAAAATCAACATGACGACTTGAAGCCTTAAGTTGTAAACCAGAATTGGCCCAGCTTCCTCCGGCGCAAAATTCTATGCCTTGCACTTTGTCCCTCTTGAGTCCATCCATCCAACTTTCCAGCTCACTCATATCTATTATGAGCTGCCCCCGCCTCCCTCAATCCTCATTCTTGCATCCCAC
>CALXZF010000056.1 GCA_944393165.1 uncultured Clostridia bacterium | reverse complement strand
GCAATAAAGTATTACAAACAGATTTAGAAACAGCACATACTTCTTCTGAAGGAATAAAAAACGCAATAAAAACTACAAGTAATTTAAAAGGAATTTTGCAATATGAAAATTCTATGCTTAAAAATAAGGATTTAGTAAAAACCAAAGACGAGTTTGTAAAAGACTTTTTAAATATGGATAATGAAGGCGGAATTGCAGCATTAGATGCAAAAGCTAAATTTCAAGAAGTTAATTTAAAACCAATCACATTAGATAAAGAACAAATGAAACAAGTAAACTACAATATATTTGATTATTTTGGAGTATCTGAAAAAATTGTAAATAATAGTTTTACTGAAGAAGAATGGAACTCTTTTTATGAAGGTGTTGTTGAAGCCAGAGCAATACAAATGAGCTATGCATTTACAAACAAAATATTTAAAATACAATCTATTAAAGATGGACATAGAATTATATTTACAGCCAATAGATTGCAATATGCTAGTTTAAAAACAAAAACAGAATTATTAAAGGTAGTAGCGCCTTGGGCAATGGTAAAGGTAGACGAAGGAAGAGAAATTTTAGATTTAGCGCCATTAGGTGGAGAAGAAGGAAATAGAATTTTACAAAGTTTAAACAATATAGATAGTACAATAGCAAATCAATATCAAGTTGGAGGTGGAGAATAATGGAGAAAGCAGTTAAAGAAATAAGATTAGTTGATATGAGAGCCTTAGATGAAGAAGGAATGATTGTTGAAGGTTATGCAGCAGTATTTGATATAGTTACAAACCTAGGTTGGATAAATGAAACAATAGATAGACATGCTTTTGATAATGCTGATATGAGTGATATAGTAATGAAATACAACCATGAAAACTCTGTATTACCGATGGCAAGAACAAGAGGAGGTTCTTTACAATTTAATATAGATGAACATGGTTTAAAAATAAGAGCAAAACTTCCAGAAACATCTGTAAATAGAGATATATATACTTTGATTAGAGAAGGTGTATTAAGCAAGATGAGTTTTGCATTCACAGTTAAATCAGAAGAATATGATTATGATACAGATACTAGAAAAATATTAGAGTTCGATAAAATATTTGATGTTTCTGTTGTAGATGTGCCAGCTTATGAAACAACAGAAATTTATGCAAGAAGCAAAGAACAATATGAGGCGGAAAAAAGACAATATGAAGAAAAGAAAAACGAACACAAATTAAATTTTGAAAAAGAAAAAATTATATTAATGTTAAGTTTATAATACTCGAACGAGAAGCGGTGGTAGAACTGCTTCTTTTTTGTTGGTAGAAATAAATAGAGATTTTTATAAATCGGTGGTAGAACCGAAAAAATTTATTTTTAGGAGGAATTGAAAATGACTTTAAAAGAAATTGAAGCTAGAAAAGCTGAACTTTTAAACAAAATTAATGAAGCTAAAACAGAAGAAGAATTAGCTGAATTAAGAAAACAAGCTGAAGAACTAAACAAAGAAGTTCCAACAGAAGAAAAAAATGATGGAGCTATAACACATGAAGAAGAAAGACAACTTCTTACTGATGTGGATAATTTAGAAAAAAGAAAAGTAGAAATCACAAATGTGATAAAAGGCAAGGAGGAAAGAAAAGTGAAGGAAATTAATAAAAACAATGTATTAAAAAGTGAAGAATATCGTTCTGCATGGGCAAAAACATTAATGTGTAGAAATGATTTTACAGAAGATGAAAAAAGAGCATTAGATGTAGCTTTAACAACTACAGCGACAACTTATGTAGCACCAAGTTCTGGAGCAGATGGAGTAAATAATGGAGGTTTATTTATACCAGAAACAGTTTCAATGGAAATATTAAAAGAAATTGAATTAGAATCTCCATTCTTAAGAGATATTGCAAAAACTTATATAAAAGGCTTAATATCATTCCCATATAAAAAATCAGGTACTGGTTCTGAATGGGTAGAAGAAGGAAAAGACAATAAATTAGAGTCTGATGAATGGGGAGAATTAACATTTGCTCAAATGGAATTATCTAAAACTATAAGAATTACTTGGAAATTAGAAGCTATGGCAATTGAACAATTTGTAAATTACATAATTTCTGAAGTTTCAAGAGAAATGAGAGAAGATTTAGCAGATAAGCCATATTATGGTACTGGAGTAAAAGAAATTGCTGGTATTTCATTGGAAGGAAATCATATTGCAGCAGAATATGAATCAACAACTACATCTTTAGAAGCAATAAAAGCAGGACTTGCTAAGCTTCCAAAAAGAAAAAAATCTGGAGCAAAAATATATATGGCAGAAGATATGGCATTAGATATAGCCTTCCTAAAAGATGACAATGGAATGTATATAAACAATCCTGTAAATGGTGTTGGATTAGACAATATAGCAAAATATAAAGTAGAAGTTGACCCATTCTTAAAAGACGGAGAATTTGTAATAGGAAATCCAATTTGGTATAAAATGAATTTCAATGAAGGTATATCTGTAACAAAAGACATTATCGGACGTTCAAGAGTTAACGATTATACAGGTTATTGTGTAGTAGGTGGAGCGCCAGTTCCAAATTCATTTGTATATAGAAAAAAAAAATCGGAATAGACTTAGAAATCACACAACTAACTATTACACCAGTTACAGAATTAGAAGCACCAGTTGCAATTAATACAAAAGTTGCAGATTTAAGTGCAACAGGCGGAACAGCTCCTTATACATATACTTTAAAAGAAAGTATAGGAGACAATGCAGAATTTAAAATAAGTGGTACAGAAGTACAAGCCAATGCAGAAATTGCAACAGATGGAACTAAAAATATAACTGTTGTAGTAACAGATAGTAAACAAAAAACAAAAGAAGCTACTGCTCAAATAACAATCGCAGAAGCTTCTATTTAATTTTAGAAAGGAGACTATATGGAAGAACTATTAAAATTAGCTAAACAATCTTTAAGTATTGTCAGCACAGCTACATTAAAAGATGATGAAATTAAAATGTGGATACAAGCAGGAATAGCAGATTTAGAAAGACAAGGAATTAAAGTAGACGAAAATTCGAATAATAACCTAGTAACATCTACTATTATAATGTTTGTAAAAGCAAATTTCGGAAATGTAGATATAAAAGAAAAAGAATTAGCACAGAGAACATATAGTCTTCTTTGTGCTAATTTAGGTTTATCAGAAGATTATAAGGTGGTGGATAAAAATGCGTGATGTAAGTTGCAAATTATTATCTATTACCTCTAAACAAAATAGTATAGGTGTTCCAATTCCTCAAAAACCAATAGAAATAGAAATTCCAATAATTAAAGTAGAAGATGTTTATGCAAACGAATATTATGAAGCTAATCAAGCAGGATATCAACCTACTTTAAGACTAAGAATTAGTGCATTAAACTATAATAACGAAGAAGAACTTATTTATATGGGAATTAACTATACAATAATAAGGATACAAGAAATAACAGCAGATGAATTAATCCTTATTTGTGAAAGGAAAATAAAAAATGTCAAAATCAATTGAGGCGGAACTTTTATCAAAAGAATTGATGAGAGTATTAGAGAATTATTCTGATGATATTTCTGAAATAGTTGAAAAGGATGCAAATGAAATTGGAAAAGAAGCAGTAGAAGAGTTACAACAAATTTCTCCAACTGGAGCAAGAAAACAATATCGTAAAGGTTGGAAATTACAAAAAGGAAAGACAAGTAAAAACAGATATTCTATAAAGATTTATAATAAAACAGACTATCAATTAACTCACATATTGGAATTTGGACATGCTACTGCTGATGGAGGAAGAACAGAAGCACAACCACACATTAGACCTACTGAAGAAAAATATGGAGAAAAATTTGAAAAAAAATTAAAACAAGATATAGGAGGTTTAAAATGACACTAGAAGAATTAAAAACACGATGTGAAAATGCAGGTTTTAAATATGCATATGGGAAGTTTGACACACCTACAGAGCCTCCACATTTAGTATCTATAACAACAGATACAAACAATTTTATGGCAGAAAATAAAGTTTATTACAAAAGTATACCTATAAAAATGGATTATACATACATAACAAAGAATTTAGAAGAACAAAACAAAATAGAAAATGAAATTCTAGGCGATATTGCTTGGAATAAAACCGAAGAAACTTATTTGCAGAACGACAAAGTTTGGCAAGTAAGTTATTTTTTTGAATTATAAAGGAGGAAATTAAAATGGCAGGAGAAACAAACAATAAAGTTTTATATGGAATAGAGCAATGTCATATTGCCAAAATAACTGAAACAGATGGAGAAATAACTTATGGTACACCATTTGCAATGCCAGGAGCTGTAGGTTTAAATTTCGACCCAGAAGGAGAAGAAACACCATTTTATGCAGACAATGTTAAATATTTTATAGCAAGTTCAAATCAAGGATATACAGGAGATTTAGAAATTGCAATGACACCACAAGAATTTTTAACACAAATACTAGGAAGAACTGTAGATACAAATGGAGCAGTTTTTGAAAATGCAGATGATAAAACAGCAAGATTTGCACTAATGTTCCAAGGACAAGGAGACCAAAAAAATAGAAGATGGGTATTTTTTGATTGTACAGCTACTAGACCAAGTAGAGAAAACAATACAAAAGAAGAATCTATTGAAGTTGGAACAGAAACAATATCTATAACAATGTCTCCACGTTCTACAGATAAAGCAGTTATGGCTTACATTGAGCCAAACGATACAAACGAAGATGTTTACAACTCATTCTTCACAAAAGTTTATGAAAAAAATGCTCAGGCAAGCGTGTAGGAGGTAAAAATGAAAAAGATAATAATTTGTGAAAAAGAATATCCAATAGATTGTAATGCTTTTACTAGATTCCAGTACAAAAAAGTTTTTGGTACTGGAATTTTTTCAGATATTAAAATTTTAAATCAATTTTCAGATGGACAAAACGATATAAGAAAAAAACTAGAAAAAGAAAATGCAACAGAAGATGAAATACAAAAAGCCATAAATGAAATGATGATGGATAACTTAGATGATTTTATAGATGTTATAGAAAAAATTACCTACATTTTAATATATACAGCTAACCCAGAAATAGAATCATTTGAGAATTGGTTAAAAGAAATTAAAAAAATAGATTTAAGTGCTAGTTGGATTGCTGAGGTAACGGAATTAGCCGTAAATTCATTTTGTTGATAAAGAATTAATAGAAGAAAGTGAAAAAAGAGTAAAAAAAGCTAATGAAGAGCTTGAAGGATTAGATGAACATAGATTCATTGCAAATTGTTTGCAAATAGGTTTAAGAATAAACGATTTAAAAGAATTAGAGTATAAAGATGTAGCAAAAATAATGCTGTGCTTTGTAGAAACAAAGAAAAAACCTAGAAAAGCTACGCAGGCAGATTGGGATAAATTAGCAGGAAGGAGGTAAATATGTCAGGCTCAATTAAAGGAATTATAGTTGAAATCGGACGGAGATACCTCTGGATTGCAGAAAGCTTTAACTAAAGTAAATTCTGCTACTTCTAGTCTATCTAAAGAATTAAGAGGAATAAATACATTACTAAAGTTTGACCCTAAAAATACTGAATTATTAGCACAAAAACAAACCGTTTTAAGTCAAAATATTCAAGAAACTACAAACAAATTGAATCAGTTAAAACAAGCTCAAAAGCTAGCGGATGATACGATAAAAAATGGTGGAACTATTTCTCAAGAAAACTATAGAAATCTTCAAAGAGAAATAATAAATACAGAAAACAACTTAAAACATTTAAAAGCAGAAGCATCTGATTGGACTTCTATTAGCAAATCACTTGATTCATTGAGTAAAAAAACATCAAAAATAGGACAAGGATTTACAAATATAGGAGGAGCATTAACGACTGGAATTACAGTACCAATTCTTGGCTTAACTACTGCTGCAGTAAGTGTTGGAAATAGTTTCGAAAAACAGATGAGTAGAGTACAAGCTATTGCAGGAGCTACAAAAGATGAATTAAAACAATTAACAGATCAAGCTATAGATTTAGGAGCTGAAACATCTTTTAGTGCTACACAGGTTGCAGAAGGAATGGAAAATTTAGCAAGTGCTGGTTTCACAACTCAAGAAATTATGGAGGCTATGCCAGGTCTGTTAGATTTAGCAGCATCTAGTGGAGCAGATTTAGCAACATCTTCTGAGATTGCAGCAAGTGCAATAAGAGGTTTCGGATTAGAAGCTAGCAGTAGTGCTCATATAGCTGATGTGTTTGCAGAAGCAGCAGCAAGAACAAATGCACAGACAGAAGATATGGGAGAGGCTATGAAGTACATAGCACCAATTGCGAATACAATGGGACTAAAAATAGAAGAGGTCGCAGCTGCGATAGGAATTATGTCTGATGCTGGAATAAAAGGAAGTCAAGCAGGTACATCATTAAGAGGAGCTTTAGTAAGATTAACCAAGCCAACAGACAAAATGCTTGGAGTGATGGAAGATTTAGGAATAAGCTTCTATGATAATGAAGGTAAAATGAAATCTCTTACTGAGATGATTTCTATGTTACAAGAGGCAACAAAAGGACTAACAGACGAACAAAAACAAAACGCGCTTACAATTCTATTTGGAACGGAATCTCTATCTGGTATAATGTCTCTAATTAACAGAGGCTCAAAAGATTTAGCTGACATGACTAAATCTTTTGAAGATTGTGACGGAGCAGCACAGAATATGGCAGATACAATGCTAGACAACACAGCTGGATCTATCGAGGAAATGACAGGAGCGATAGAAAGTTTAGCAATTAAGGTTCAACAAATGTTAGCACCTTATATAACAAAAGTTGCTGATAAGATTCAAGAATTAATTAATAAGTTTATGGAATTACCAGAAAGCACTCAAAAAACAATTTTGGCTATTGCGGGAATTACTGCTCTTTTAGGACCTATTTTACTTATTATAGGACAAGTTATAAATTCAATCAGTATAATAAGTGGAGCACTAAGTACATTTACTGCTTGGATAGCAAATACAAGTGCAGGACTAACTGGATTCTCCAAGATTTTAACAACCTTAACAGGACCTGTTGGAATAGTTATTGGAGTAATTACAGCTTTAGTTGGAGTATTTACATATTTATATAATACTAATGAGCAATTCAGATTAAAAGCACAAGAAACATGGAATAATCTAGTAGCCTTATTTCAAAACACTGTAATGCCTGTTATTCAGAATATAGGAAATCTAGTTATGAGTGTAGTCAACACAGTAATATCAATCTTACAACAATTATGGAGTTTTGTAGAACCATTCTTTACCGAAATGTTTACATGGCTAATGGATTTTTGGAATAATACGGGTTCAAAAATATTTGAAAATGTAATGGGATTTGTAAATGGATTAATAGATTTAGTATCTATGATTTGGAACAATGTTATATCTCCAATAATCAATTTCTTAGTTCAAAATTTACAACCCGCCTTTAGTACAGTATTTGGAATTATTTCTGGTATAGTTCAAGGATTTGGAAATACAATAGGAGCAATAATAGAATCTGTAACAGGAATCTTGAAAGGAATAATAGATTTTATTACAGGTGTATTTAGTGGAAATTGGGAAAAAGCTTGGAATGGAGTAAAGAATATATTTTCTAATATTGTTTCTGGACTTGGAAATATAATAAAAGCACCAATTAATTTTATAATAGATACTATAAATGGACTAATAAGAGGATTAAATAATGTTAAAGTACCAGATTGGGTACCAGGTATTGGAGGAAAAGGAATTAATATTCCTCAAATTCCAAAACTAGCAAAAGGTGGAATTGTAGATGAAGCGACATTAGCTTTAATTGGAGAAGGAAAATCTTCTGAGGCAGTTATACCATTAGATAGAACTTTAACTAAATATATGGCTGAAGCATTAAGACAAGCTGGAGGAGGAAACAATTCTATTACAGTTAATTTTTATCCTCAAAAAATGACTGATGCTGAACTAGATAATGCTTTTAATTATATAAATAGAAAATTTGGATTACAATATTAATTTTTCGACAAGTTTCGACAAATTAATACACTTCTTTTGTGTTATACTTCTTTTATATATGAATAAAAGGAGGATAAGATATGGTAAATGAAAAAGTAGAAAAGAGGTCAATTTATAAGAAATGGTGGTTTTGGCTAATTATTGTAATTGTTATATTAGCATTAGGAAGTTCACAAACTCAAAATTCAACTCAACAAACAGTCACAAATGAAATTGAATCAACAAGTCAAGATTATACATTTTATAGTAGTATCTTAAAAAATGATTCTAAAGAAAAAATAGATAAAATAATAGCTAGTGAATTTATAACAGATGAGCAATTAGAAAGTATTTATCAAGAAAGAGAAAAAGATAATACAGATTATGAAACTTATAAAATATGGGTATTTTCAAATGAAGAAAATGCAAAAAATAATGACAATTATGAAATAGCTGAAGTAAAAAAAGAAAACAATAATATTGTTGTAACAAATATAGCAGAAGAAAAACGAATAGCAGAACAAGAAGCAGAAGAAAAGAAAAAGCAAGAAGAAGAAATAGCTAGAAAGCAACAAGAAGAATCAGAATTTAAAGCAACTTGTCAAACATATACTTTTGAACAAATGGCAAGAAATCCAGAAAATTTCAAAGGAACAAATGTAAAAGTTACAGGAGAAGTAGTACAGGCACTTTATGGAACATCTGGTGTTGATTTGAGGGTTAATATCACAAAAGAAGGAACATATACAACATATTATACAGATACAATATATGTAGTATATTATCCAGAAGCAGGAGAGGATAAAATATTAGAAGGTGATATTATAACTATATATGGAACATCACAAGGAGATTATACATATACAAGCACATTAGGAGCATCAATAAATTTGCCACTTATTTATGGAAAATATATTGAACTAAATTAAAATAAAACACATTACAGAAATGTAGTGTGTTTTATTTGTTTAAAAATAGTTTAAAAGTTACAGAAAATAACCTTTAAAGTGTTTTTAAAACAAGCTCTTAAATTGAATTTTAAGGGCTTTATATTTTTGACTAATATATTTATATACTTTGAAAACGGAGGAAAAACAATGGTTAGAGAATTTAAACTAATAAATGATAAAGGACAAGAGTTCTCTTTAATAGACATATATAATTATTGTTTATTAACAGACCCAACAGGTCTAGGTTATGCATATATAACTGAGTATCAGCAGTTAAATGATACTTTTATCAACAATTTAAGAAAAATACAACAAGGACAAATAGGTGGCACATTAAACTTTATTAATTATGATAATTATACTTCTTTTGTAAATTTTGTAGAAGGTTCAGAAAATTTAAGATTTGGATATAAAATTCCTTATTCAGATGGAACTTATAAAGAATATTTTAAAGATATACAAATACAGTCTTTATCTAAAACACAACTTCAAACAAACGGAATTTTATCTGAACCTGTTGTTTTTGATTGTTTAAGTTTGTGGTATGAGGAAAATACTATTATCTATACAGTAGAACCTTTAACGAATGAAATAAGATGGGATTTTAGATGGGATAGCAAATTTTCTGATTATGATTCAAGGAGTTTGCAATATATCAATAAAGGGCATATTGAAGCTCCAATTTATGCAGAAATAGATGGAAATGTAGTAAATCCAAAAATAGAACTATATATAGAAGGACATCTATATCAAACGGTAGAAGTTTCAACTACAATAGCACAATATGAAAAATTAATTTATGATACTAGAGAAAATCAATTTACAATTGCAAAACAAAATACAGATGGAACTATCCAAAGTTTGTTTAGTTTAGACTACATAGACTTTGAAAATGATAATGTAATAAGAATCCCTAAAAACAAGTCTTGTGAAATCCGTTTAACAGCAGACAATGAAGTTTTAAATGCACAATTAACTATATATCCTAGATATAAGGCTGTTTAGGAGGTTATTATGGAAAATCAGTTAACAGTTAGTTTTAATAATCAAAATTATATAGCAACATATAATCCTCAGACTGGGTATTATGAATTAGAATTAACAGCCCCAAAAACAGGAGGAATATATACCGCTGATATTGAATTTACAGACCTTTTAGAAGAAAATTACGAAGATAATTTAGTAATTCAAATTTTAGCAAAAGAATCTATAAAAATTGAAACTAATAAAGTTTTTATGTGGATATTTGATTATAAAGACTTTACAGTAAAAGATATAGTAGAGATAGCGGACTATGAAATTAATATAGATGAAGAAACAAACTCTAATACAATAATAAGAGTTCTAAAGAAAACAACTGCAAAAGCAAGAGATATAGTAGCAATAAAGAAAAATAACGAGGTTGTTTATTGGGGAAAAATTGAAAATATCCAAAATACAGATGGACAAGCTTTATATACATACACTTTAAAATATATAACAAACATATTTGACCAGAATGTTATTTTAGAAAGCGAAAATTTAATAAATACAACAGGAGTAGAAGATTTTATAGGAAATACTATAACAAATAATTTTATAAACAATGAAGATACTTTTGTAAATTTAGATTATTTAGTGTTAAATATAAAAACACATAATAAAAAGCAAATAAGTGTAACTAATGTAAATAATAACATCTATAATTTACACACTTGGATGACTAACTGTACACAGAATTATGATATAGTGTACAGTTTTTCTGTTGTTAACAAAAAATTACAAATAACAATAGAAGCCAAAGAAATAGACAAAGAGATTATAGATGTTAATGCACAACCTATTTCAAACTATACAGAAGTTTTTGAAACAGATATAGTAAGTAAAGTAGTAGTTTTAACAGATACAGACACATATATACTTTATTTGCTAAATGATAGGACAACAACTACAGATATGAGTAATGTAAATAGAGCGGAAGGTAAAACAGAAACAGTATATACATCAAAATATGAAGACGCACCACAAACAGCATTAAATGCAATTAAATCAAATTCATACAATCATAATATAACATTTGCTTATTACAATAGATTTATTCAAGTTGGTACACCTATTGCTATAAAAACAAAAGAATCTTTAATTTATGATACATATATTTCTGCAATTAAAATAACACAAAATAAGTTTGTAGAGTATACTTGCGGAAATATTCGTATTAATTTTATAGATAAATTATTAAAAGAGAGGAGTAAATAAAATGCTTAAAGGACATGTTTTTAGTAAACAATTATTTGGAAATCCTATTTTTGCTTTATTTATAAACACATTTTTAAATGGAGCAAATGGAGTTTCTAACAATTTTAAAAATGGAATGGCAGTAACATATAGTGGCTCTAATGTAAGTATAGATACTGGAGCAGTATGTATTCAAGGAAGATTTTTAGAAGAAGATTCATCAACAACGTTGTCTGCAGGAACTAATAGTGCTTATTGTAAATTAGTAATAGAAATAGATTTAGATAAGCAAAATACAGAAAGTGAATTTAATCAAGCTAGTTACAAAATAATAACTAGCACTAGTGCATATCCAAATTTAACACAAACTAATATTGTAAAAAATAATTCAGGAGTTTACCAGTATGAATTAGCAAGATTTAGAACAGGAACAAATGGAATAACAGAATTTCAAGACATGAGAACATTTTTAGATTTTGATAGCATTTATAATGCAATAGAAACAGAATATCAATCCGTTTTAAACGAATTGAAGCAGGAATTAGCAAATGTAGAAGATGGAAGTGCTTATGTTTTAAAAAATGATATTGTTGTTATAAATGGAATAATCGTGATGCCTGCAGCAGGTAGTGGATATTTAAGTGGAAGTGCAGAAATAGGTTATCCAAATGGATTTACTAGTCAGAATAGTATAATAATAGGTTTAATGGGACATAGTACAGTTCATGAAGATTGGTGGAGTACAAGTTCGGATGGTAATTTATCTTCTTCTTATCTTTTAGGAAGTGCTAATTTAGTTGCTACATTAAAGCCTAATAATATTACAATTTCAGCAAGCAAACTTGGAGATGAAACACCTGGCAACAATGTTACTTACAAATTAATCCTAATGAAAACACCACAATATACTAAAAATGTTGATTATATATTAGGAGATGTTAATGGAGATGGAGAAATAACACAAGAGGATGCAGATATGGTTTTATCCTATACTGTTGGAGATATAGCATTAACAGATAAGCAATTAAAGGCAGCAGATGCAAACGAAGATGGAGAAGTAACACCTTTGGATGCTGCAGTAATTCAAACGATGATTCCTAACAATTAGGAGGTAATAATGGCAAATAAAATAATAGAAAAAATAATAGAGCCAAGCAAAATAGTTGTTGGCTCTACTTTTATTTTAAAAATAAAAGCAATACGATATATGACTTGTGCGGAAATGAAAACGATAACCTGTGTAGCTGCACAAGAATATAGTTGTGGGGAGGTAAGAGGATTGTGAAAAAAGTAAATGGAATAACAATTTATGAAGAAAACGACCCTTGTGCATTAGATGAATATTCTGAACAATTAGAAAAAGATTTAACTGCTAAATTTGATAAAATTGAAGGTGAAAACGAACAAGAATCTGCGGATATCTTAACTTTACAAAATAAAGTAACAAGTTTAGAACAAGAAACAGAGGAACAACAAGGACAAATAACAGAACTACAAAATAAAGTAATTGTATTAGAAGACCAAATCCCAACAGGAGAAGCAAGTGGAAATTCAATACATATAGCAGACAGTAGTAATTTAGAAGCAAAGTTTAGATTAAACGGAGGAGATAAGCAAGAGACAAGAGAAGGGTATAATTTGTTAGATTCTTCACTTTTTAAATTAGCAGAAAAAAATGGAATAACAGCAACATATAATGAAAATGATTCTAGTATAACTTTAAATGGAACTAATACAAGTGAAAATTTTTGGGCTTATGAGTTGTTATTACCTGACGATAAAAAAATTACTTGTGATAAAGATTTATACATGTATATATTTAAAGATAGCGGTTCTTTTACTGATGGAACAACGAGCAATTTAGGATTAATAATTTATGATATAAGTTGGCAAAATACTAAAACTCTTAGGATAGGCTCAAGTGAAATAAGTAAATTGAAAGTTAGTAGTGACAATGTGAATTATCAAAGAGTACAGATTCAAATCACTCCAGGTAGTTCATTTAATAATCTTGTAATTAAATTACAGATTTCAAAAGTGGACAAAGATGAATTTGAACAATACGGAGCAATGCCAAGTCCAAACTATCCATCTAAGGTAGAAACAGTAGGAAGTAATATAAACTTGTTTGACGGAGAAATGGAAAAAGGAACAATAAATGATACAACAGGTGTAAACGAACATGAAGATTGGCAAGTTGTTAGAAGTAAAAATTATATTAATGTTAAAGGTTTAAAAAATATAACATTAAGTTTAGTGCATGCTTCCAACACAGTAATATTTTTTGACAGTTTAAAGTCCGTGATAAGTCATAATGCAATAACTACAAAAAATATAAGAACTGTAGAATTACCAGAAAATTGTGAATACATTAGATTTTATGAGTGGGTTGTAGATTTGAACAGTAAAAGAAAAATAGAACCAGGCGACAAAGCAACAGCCTACAGTCCATATGGAATGGGAAGTGTAGAGATAAATGTAAGTAATAAACAATTGTTTAATATAAGAGACCTAGTAAAAGGAATGGGAGCGTTAAATTTAGATGAAGAAGATTTTGTAACAGTAACTGTAGATAACAGTTCAGGAAGTTCTCAAAAATATTACAATGTTTATACAAACCCATCTAAATTAATAAAACCCAATACAAAATATTATTTGGTTTTAGAAGTAAAAGAAATTACAGGAACAGGTAATATTATGGTTCATTCTTTTAATGCAACTGACCATAAACCACAATTTTCAGGGAGTAAAAATTATGGATTTGCAAATTTAGTAGCAGGAGATATAAAAATAGATGAAATTACATCTTTAGAAGATTTTTCTGACTCAAATTCAATGTTAAGAACATTTTTAAGTTATAATGCAGGACAATCTGGAAGTATTACATTTAGAATATCTGTTTTAGAAGAAGAACCAACTGCAGAAATATTAGAATATACAAAATATGAGCAACAAACCAAAATAATGCCAATACAACAAGAAATGCTAGAAGGAGATTATATAGAAGATGTAGAACATCATGGGTGGAATAAGAAAATATTAACAGGAAATGAAAGTTATGGATTTGCTGAAACAAGTGCGCAACCTTTTAGACTTAATCTTTCTGACGCAGAACAACTAACAACAAGTCAAGATATAGCACCAAATGTATATTGTAGCCACTTTACTCCTGTAGCCTGGAATAGTTCTAAAACAGAATTAGAAGCATGGATTACTGCATTAGTTGGAAAACAATTAGCTTTTGGATATAGAGATATAACAACATTAGAAGATTGGAAGGCATATTTAGCAGAACAATACACTGCAGGAACACCTGTAACAATTTATTACAAACTAGCCACCCCACTAGACCTAGAACTAACAGAAAAGCAAAAAGAAGCACAAAAAATAAATGCATACAAGAATGTAACAAATATAGCAGTAGATAATAGTTTGGCTACGTTAGATGTTACTTACAAAAAAGACCAAAACACAGTTAATAAAAATTATGAAGATAGAATAGCAGCACTAGAAGCAGCTATTTTAAGTTAGGAGGAAAATTAAAAATGGAAGAAATAATAAAAACATTAACATTTAGTAATATAATATGGCAAATAATAACGCCATTATTTTTTAGTGGACTAGACATATTAACAGGATTTATACAAGCAGTAATAAATAAAAATGTAGACAGTAAAGTAATGCGAGAGGGGCTTTTACATAAGCTCCTTTTAATTTTAGCAATTGTAATGGGATATGTAATACAATATGCATTTAATTTAAATTTTATAGCACAAGTAATAACAGTTTATATATGTGCAATGGAATTTATGTCTATACTAGAGAATTTTAAAAAAGCAGGCTTAGATTTAGGAAAATTAGGAGATATCCTAAAAGATAAAAAGGAGGAATAAATATGGCGACTAATATACCATTAACAGGAGTTTTTAGAGTAACATGTATTTTTAAGAAAAA
>CALXZF010000055.1 GCA_944393165.1 uncultured Clostridia bacterium | reverse complement strand
TACACAGCTTACAATGAGAACTATCCACTCTGGTGGTGTTGCAGGTGTTGCAGATATTACACAAGGTCTTCCTAGAGTTGAGGAGCTATTTGAAGCTCGTAAACCAAAGGGATTAGCTATAATCTCAGAAATTGACGGTAAAGTAAGTATTGTAGAAGAAAAGAATAAAAAAGAAGTTGTTATTACAGGAAAAGATGATAGCAAGAAATATACAATACCATTTGGTTCTAAACTTCGTGTAAGAGAAGGAGACGAAATAAAGGCTGGAGCACCAATTACTGAAGGTTCTATAAATCCAAATGAAATTTTGGCAATTAATGGAGCTGACGGTGTTTACCTATACTTAGTACAAGAAGTACAAAAAGTATATAGAAACCAAGGTGTTGATATAAATGATAAGCATGTTGAGGTTATTGCAAGACAAATGCTTAAGAAAGTAAGAATTGAAGACAATGGAGATACACCATTATTTGCAGGTTCTCTAGTAGACATTTACGAAGTAGAAGACGAAAATGAAAAAGCTATTTCAGAAGGTAAGAGACCAGCAACATATAAGAGAGTATTGCTTGGAATTACTAAAGCCTCTCTTGCAACAGAAAGTTTCTTATCAGCAGCATCATTCCAAGAAACAACTAGAGTTCTTACAGAAGCAGCTGTTAAAGGAAAAGTTGACGAATTAATTGGATTAAAAGAAAATGTTATCATTGGTAAATTAATTCCAGCAGGAACCGGAATGGCAGCATATAAAAATCTTCACATAAGTACAGAAGGTCAAGAGAATATACAAGAAAACAATGCTGAAGCTGTTACAGAATAGAATAATAATGTTTTTAAAATCATCTTTAATGTTAGATAATATCTAGCATTGGAGATGATTTTTTCTTAGCTTTTAAAATTATGTTTACTTGACAAAGTGGCCTAAAAATAGTAAAATTAATAATGTTTTTAGGAGGAATAAATGAACCATAGTAAAAAGGTTTTAGATAAAATAATATCAAAAACAAAAATATATTTAGCAATCATTGCGTTATTGTTAATAGTAATTTGTATATATAACACATGGTATATTATACCTTCAATTGTTGTGTATATACTTCTTATTATTTATGCATATTGGACAAATAATAAAAGGCAAGAAGAATTAACAGAGCACATAAAGAGTCTAACATTTAGTTTAGATAGAGTAGCAAAAATAGCTTTAGTTAATTCACCATTTCCACTAGTGATTGCAGAAACAAACGGAAACTTGATATTTAGAAATACAAAATTCAATCAAGAATTCGCAAATATTGACATTAATAATTATCTCACAAAAATATTAGACGATGTAAAATTAGAGATTAAAAATAATGACAAAAAAGAGAAAATATATGATGAAGTTAAAATAGATAAAAAGACATATAAACTCTATGGAGATTATATGCCACTTAAGGATGAATATATTATTACAATATATTTTGTTGATGATACAAAATTGGTAGAACTTGAGACTCTATTTGATAATAAAGATATGTACATTGGTTTGATAATGATTGATAATTATGAAGAAATCATTCAAAGAATACCAGATGATGAAAAGCCACAATTAATTGCTGAAATAGAAAAGAGATTATATGATTGGACATCTGAGTATAAGGGATTAATCTTAAAATCAGAGAGAGATACATTTGTATGTATATTTGAAAAACAATATATCAAAGAAATAGAAGACAAGAAGTTCGATATTTTAGACACGATAAAAGAATTACAACCTTCTGACAAAATGCAATTTACATTAAGTATTGCAATATCAAATGACGGAACAAGCAACTTGGAAAAATACAAGACAGCCCAAGCGTCATTGGACATAGTATTGGGGCGTGGAGGAGACCAAGCTGTTATTCATGAAGGCGACAAGTACACATTCTTTGGAGGCAGAACTCAAGAATTAGAAAAGAGAACAAAAGTAAAAGCAAGAATTATTGCTCATGCCTTAGAAGGATTAATAACCGAATCTAGTAAAGTCTTTATAATGGGGCATAGCAATTCGGATATGGATTGCTTAGGTGCTAGTATGGGTATATATAGGTTAGCAACGACTTTGGGAAAAGAAGCACATATAGTGTTAAACCCAAAGGGTGAAAATCTTTCAGTATTTATAAGTGAGGTTAATAAAGATTCTCAATACCAAAATCTAATTTATGAACCACAACAAGCTATTTCAGAAGCTGATGATGATACATTACTAGTTGTTGTAGATACAAACAAAAAGGATTATGTAGAATCACCGGAATTATTAGAGAAGCTTAAGAAAATAGTGGTTGTCGATCATCATAGAAGGAGTCCTGATTATATAGCTAATGCAACACTTACATTCCATGAAGTATATGCTTCATCAGCATGTGAGTTAGTTACAGAGCTTGTAGAATATGCACAATCAGAGCCAGAACTAACCATTTTAGAAGCAGAAGCTCTATATGCAGGAATAATGATGGACACAAAGACTTTTACATTTAAAACAGGTGTTAGAACATTTGAAGCAGCAGCATATTTGAGAAAAGCTGGAGTAGATATAATAAAAGTAAAAAAATGGTTCCAGAGTGATTTAGACACATATAACAAAATTTCAAATATAATAGGAAAAGCAGAGCTTGTATATGACACAATAGCTATTTCAATATATGAAGAAGAAGACTTAGACTCAAATATTGTATGCGCAAAAGCGGCAGACGAATTACTTACAATTAGTAATATTACAGCATCATTTGTAATTGGTAAATTAAATGATAGAGTATGTATAAGCGGAAGATCAATTGGAGATATCAATGTACAAGTTATTCTTGAAAAACTTCGGTGGTGGAGGACATATAACATTAGCAGGAGCTCAAGTTGAAGGAATGGATGTTTATGAAGTAAAGCAAGAATTAATAAATAGAATTAACGAATACTTTAGTGAACAAATCTAAAACAACTTGGTCAAAAGGGACACTCCTTTTTGTCCAAGAATTTGGTCAAAAGGGACACTCCTTTTCGTCCAAGAACTTAGCCAAAAGGGACACTCCTTGAGCAAAAGTTAAAGAAAAAAGAATACGCATATTTTATCATGAATAGTATAGCTAAAATTCTAAAATGTAGGAAGGAGAGAATAAATAAATGAAAGTGATTTTGTTAGATAACATTAAAGGCGTTGGTAAAAAAGACGAAGTTATTAATGCGGCAGATGGTTATGCTAGAAATTATCTTCTACCTAGAAAGTTAGCAGTAGAAGCAAATGCTGAAAACATGACTAAGTTAAATAATAAAAAAGAAGCAGCAAGCTTTAAAAAAGATGTTGAAAAACAACAAGCAGAAGAGTTGGCTAAAAAACTTAAAGGAATTATGTTGAAAATAAGAGTAAAAGCAGGAGAAAACGGAAAAATCTTTGGAGGAGTAACTTCAAAAGAAATATCTGAAAACCTAAAAACTCAATATAATTTTATAGTAGACAAAAAGAAAATTGAATTAAAAGAGACTATAAAAACACTTGGAGAATTTAATGTTCAAATCAAATTGTTTGAAGGAGTTATAGCAAATTTAAAAGTAGAAGTAATAGGACAATAATCTATAACTTATCTACAAGCAGAAGGGAAATGAGGATATGGAGTTAGGTAAGGTACCACCAAATGATACAGAAGCAGAGCAAGCTGTAATAGGAAGTATGCTTACAGATAAAGATGCAGTTTCAGCAGCGGTGGAGACTTTAAAAGAGGAAGATTTTTATAGAGAAGACAATAGATTAATATATACAGCAATACTAAATTTATATAATAGAAGTGAACCGATTGATATTATTACTTTAAAATCTGAGCTTTCAGCAATGGGAAAATTAGATGCAGTTGGAGGACTTGAATATATTGCAGAATTACCTGAAAAAGTTCCAACAACCTCTAATGTGGAACAGTATATAAAAATAGTAGAAGAAAAATCAATATTAAGAAATTTGATAAAAACGGCTAATGATATAATAACATTGGGATATGACCCAACCCAAGATGTAGAAAATATAATAGATAGTTCTGAAAAGAAGATTTTTGAAGTTATACAAAAAAAGAATCAAAAAGGTTATAGTTCAATCAAAGATGTATTAGTAGATACATTTACAGAGCTTGAACAATTATATAATAGAAAACAACATGTAACAGGAGTTCCAACAGGATTCGTAGATTTGGACTATAGAACAGCAGGACTTCACAAATCTGACCTCATACTAGTAGCAGCAAGACCTGCAATGGGAAAATCTGCTTTTGCACTAAATATTGCTACAAATGCTGCAGTGAAAGCAAATGTACCTGTTGTAATATTCAGCTTAGAAATGTCAAAAGAACAAATGGTAAACAGAATTCTATGTTCGGAAGCCATGGTTGATAGTAACAAAGTAAGAACAGGAACACTTGAAGACGAGGATTGGGCTAAACTTGCAGAAGCTTCAGGAATATTATCTGAATCAAATATTTATATAGATGATACTCCAGGTATATCAATAATGGAAATAAGGGCTAAATGCAGAAAAATGAAACTTGAAAAAAACATTGGACTAGTTGTAATAGATTATTTGCAATTAGTTCAAGGAAGTGGAAAAAGAGGTTCAAGCCGTGAACAAGAAATTGCAGAAATTAGCCGTTCACTTAAAATACTAGCTAAAGAGATAGAAGTTCCAGTTATAGCGTTATCACAGTTATCAAGAGCTCCAGAGCAAAGACCAGACCATAGACCAATGCTTTCAGATCTTCGTGAATCTGGTTCAATAGAGCAAGATGCAGATATTGTAATGTTTTTATACAGAGATGATTATTACAATGAAGATAGTGAAAAGAAAAATATTGCAGAGGTCATCATAGCAAAACATAGAGCTGGTTCAACTGGAACGGTAGAGCTATTGTGGCTTGGTAATTATACAAAGTTTGCAAATATTGATAAATATAGAGAATAATATAAAAAAGCCAGAGGTATATTAAATAAACCTCTGGTTTTAGAGTTTCAAGAGTAGTGGTTAAGATACTCCTTCATCAATCCCAGCCATATACTCCAGCTAAGAGTCTAGCAGGATATTCTTTTCCACTCCAATTATGTCAAACGGTTGAAATTAGAGCTGTTTTATGTTATTATATTCCAATAGGTTAAGAGGTGAAATAATGTTAGAAGAAAAAATACTTAAAACCATAAATACATATAATATGATTAAAGAAAAAGATAAAATAGTTATTGGTGTTTCTGGAGGACCAGATTCAATGACTTTATTAAATGTGTTAAATAATTTAAAAGAAAAGTTAAATATTAATATAGTTGTTGCACATATTAATCATATGATTAGAGCAGAAGCTGATGAAGAAAGTGAATATGTAAAAGAGTTTTGTGCCAAACTAAATATAGAGTTCTTTATGAAAAAAATTGATGTTATAAATGAAGCCAAACGATTAAAAATGGGTACAGAAGAAGCCGGTAGAAATATTAGGTATGACTTTTTTGAAGAAATAGCAAGTAAAGTAGGAGCAAACAAAATTGCTACTGCGCATAATAGTAATGATAATGCTGAAACAGTATTAATGAATATAATAAGAGGAACTTCGGTATCAGGCCTAAAAGGAATAGAAAAAGTAAGAGACGGGAGATACATTAGACCATTAATTGAGACTTCTAGAGATGAAATTGAGTTATATTGTAAAGAAAAACAATTAAATCCAAAGTACGATAAATCAAACAATGACAATATATATACTAGAAATAAGATAAGAAATTTATTAATACCATATTTAAAAAAAGAATTTAATCCAAATATAATAAATGGAATTAATAGATTATCAACTATTGCAGAAGAAGAAGAACAATTTTTAAACAAAATTGTGGAAAATGAGTATAAAAAATTAGTGATTCTTGAAAATAATGATAAAGAATTAGAAAAAGAAGATGCAAAAGAGGCGGATAGTAATACAGAGAAAAGTAGAGTTGTACTCAATTTAAAAGAATTTAACAAACTAGATAAAGTAATAAAATCCAGATTAATTTTATATACTATATCAAAAGCATACGGCGTGGCTTATGGAATTGAAAAAATACATGTAGAAGACATTATAAAATTATGTAGTAATAATATTGGAAATAAATATTTAATTCCAAGAAAAGGAATTAAAGTATATGTAAAAAAGGGAAAAATTTTTTTCATTGGCTAACTCGTATTTCCGTAAAGAGTTTAAATTCAGGAGTAAAAAAGTTTAAAAAAAGGCTTGAAATAAACATTTATATATGTTATATTTCAAAGGTGAATTTGAAGTAAAACTGTATAATAGAAATGTATAGGAGCAAGGTCTGTCCCAAAACGACAAAGTTGTCGTTTTAAGGCCTGTCCCTATAACGACAAAGGGAGGAATTTGAGATTTGAAAAGTGGAATAAAAACTTTAGCAATGTGGCTAATAATTGGTATTATTTTTATTGTGTTATTAACTTCAATTTTAGATAATGATAATAATAAACTTGCTTATTCTGAGCTCCTTAGCGAAATAGAAGCTGGGCAAGTATCTGAAATTGAATTATCTTCTGACGGAACAACTGCAGAAGTAAAGCTTAAGAATGATAATTTTGTAAAACAAGTAAATATCCCAAGCATTGATAATTTAATGGATAATTTACAAGAAAGTATGACAGCTGGAAGTGTAAGAGTAACAGAACAATCTGAATCTGTTTGGATGTTTATATTAAGTCTTCTTACACCATTTGGAATTTTAATAATATTCTTATTATTCTGGTTCTTATTTATGAGTGGAACACAGGGCAATAATGGTGGAAGTAAAACAATGTCATTTGGAAAAAGTAGAGCTAGAATGATGAATCCAACTGATAAAAACAAAGTTACATTTGATGATGTAGCAGGTGTTGACGAAGAAAAAGAAGAATTAGAAGAAATAGTAGAATTTTTGAAAAATCCTAGAAAGTTTACTGACATGGGAGCAAGGATTCCAAAAGGAGTTCTTCTTGTAGGTCAACCAGGTACAGGTAAAACATTGCTTGCAAAAGCAGTCGCTGGAGAAGCTGGAGTACCATTCTTTATAATAAGTGGTTCAGATTTCGTTGAAATGTTTGTTGGTGTTGGTGCATCAAGAGTAAGAGATTTATTTGATGAGGCTAAGAAAAAAGCACCTTGCATCATTTTCATAGATGAGATTGATGCAGTAGGACGCCAAAGAGGAGCAGGTCTTGGTGGAGGACATGATGAAAGAGAGCAAACATTAAACCAATTACTTGTTGAAATGGATGGATTCTCAGCAAATGAAGGAGTAATAGTACTAGCTGCAACAAATAGACCAGATGTACTAGATAAAGCACTATTAAGACCTGGTAGATTTGATAGACAAATAGTAGTAGGTTCACCAGATGTTAAAGCAAGGGAGCAAATATTAGAAGTTCATAGTAGAAAGAAAAAACTAGCTATAGATGTTGATTTAAAAACAATAGCAAAAAATACTTCAGGATTTTCTGGAGCAGACCTAGAAAATGTTTTGAATGAAGCAGCACTTTTAGCGGCTAGAAGAAACTTAAGAGAGATAGGAATGCAAGAAATCGAAGATGCAATGGTAAAAGTTACAATGGGACCTGAAAAGAGAACTAGAGTTAGAAGTGATAAAGAACAAAAACTAGTAGCATACCATGAAGCAGGTCATGCGGTTGTAAGTAGATTCTTACCAACTCAAGACCCAGTACATCAAATATCTATAGTACCTAGAGGAATGGCTGGTGGATATACTATGTATAGACCAACAGAAGATAAATCATTCATGTCTAGAACAGAAATGGTAGAAAACATCATTTCACTTCTTGGTGGAAGAGTTGCAGAAAAATTAATATTGGATGATATTTCTACTGGAGCAAGTAACGATATAGAAAGAGTAACAAAAATTGCAAGAGCAATGGTTACAAAATACGGAATGAGTGAAAGAGTGGGAACAATAACTCTTGGACAAAATCAAGAAGAAGTATTTTTAGGAAGAGATATTGCTCAGGCTAAAGAATATTCAGAAGAAACAGCAGCTTTAATTGACGAAGAAGTAAAGAACATAATAGATGCTGCATACAATAAAGCTGAATCAATCTTAAGAGAACATATTGATAAACTTCACAGTGTTGCAGGAGTATTATTAGAAAAAGAAAAGATTGACGGCGATGAATTTGATGCTATATTTAATAATTAATTAAAGAAAATAATAGGGGCTTAACTAATTTTGAGATTAGTTAAGCCCTGTCCATTTTTGTTACAACTCATAGCTGATACTAATAGGCAAATCACTGTATATTTTGTATTTTCTGTTTGAGTGCTTAAGGTGGGGACCGACAAGTTTACAAACTGTTATGCGAAAAGAATTTGAGCATTTACAGTTTGTACGATGTTGGGGGCCGAAAACAGAAAATACAAAATATACAGTGATTTGCCCCCAAAACAGCCGTGAATTGTAACCCGTTTTTTTAAACCCTGCATAAAATTTCAATTTTCTATTGATTTTTTATGTGACCTAATATAAAATATTAGAGATAAAATAGGATGATTTTGCGAAAAAATTTAATCTAATGAAAAGTAGGTGTAAACTTGGAAAAAAATAAGAAAAACAATGTATATAAATTTAAAAAGAATAAAAATTCAAGCAAGGTAAAGAAAATATTGGGCTTAAATGACAGATTAGGAAGAATTTTAATATGCTTTTTACTAATTTTCTTGCTTTTAATATGCAGGATAGGCTGGTTACAATTTGTGCAAGGTGCTGATTTGAAAGAAAGCATGTATAGGCAGCTAACTGCAAGTAAAGTAATTAGTCCTAAAAGAGGTACTATATATGATTCTACAGGTAAAGCGTTAGCTGTAAGTGCTCAAGTTGATACTGTAAGTATTGATCCAACTAAAATAGTTGTAGAAGAAGAAGACTCAAATGATATTGATGAAGAAAAGACTAAGCAATTAAAGGAGCAAGTAGCTAAAGCTTTTGCAGATATATTTGATTTGGACTATGATGAGACTCTTGAAAAAGTATCGAGTGATAGTTCTAATGTTACTATTGCTAAAAAAGTAGAGAATGATAAAATCGAAGAACTTGAAGCTTGGATGAAAGAAAATGAAATATATAATGGCATAAATATAGATGAAGATACCAAAAGATATTACCCATATGATAATCTTGCTTCTAATTTAATAGGATTCTGTGGTACGGATAATGAAGGGTTATGGGGATTGGAATTAAAGTGGAATGATATTTTAACTGGTACACCAGGAAAAGTAACCTCTGCACAAGATGCTGTACAAGATTTAATTCCATATGAAAATGGTACATATATTGCACCTCAAAATGGAAATGATATAACTCTTACAATCGATGCAAATATTCAACAAATAGCAGAAAAATATTTAAAACAAGCATGTGAAGAAAATGATTGTAAAAATGGTGGAAATGTAATAATTATGAATCCAAACAATGGCGACATTTTAGCTATGGCAACTTATCCAGATTATAATTTGAATGACCCATATACATTAGATTTTATACCAGATGATGAATGGGATAAAATGTCTGGAGATGAGCAATATGCAGCACAACAAGAAACTTGGAATAATAGAGCAGTTACTTCTACATATGAACCAGGTTCAGTATTTAAAATAGTTACAGCAGCAGCAGGATTAGAAGAAGGACTTGCCGATGCCGATACAGCAGGAGTATATAGTTGTGAAGGAGAAGAAATTGTATCTGGAGTACAAATAAACTGTTCAGATAGATCTGGTCATGGTAGTCAAAGTTTAAGAGATGCACTTAAAAATTCATGTAACCCAGCATTTATACAATTGGGGCAAAAAATAGGAGCAGCTACACTTTATAGATATTATGATGCGTTTGGATTCTTTGATAAAACAGGATTTGGAGATATTGGAGACTCAGGAAGTTCTGGAGAAGCACAAAGTATATTCTGGAATTTAAATGATGTTGGTAGTGTAGAACTTGCAACAATGTCATTTGGACAAAGATTTAGAATAACACCTCTTCAAATGATAACTGCAGTATCAGCAGTTGCAAATGACGGTGTGTTAATGAAACCAAGAATTGCAAAAGAAATAAAAAATACTGATACTGGAGCAATTACAACAATAGAACCAGAAGAGGTAAGACAAGTAATATCTAAAGAAACAGCTGATACTTTATTAGACATGTTAGAAACAGTTGTTGAAAGTGGAAGCGGTGGATATGCAAAAGTAAAAGGATATAGTATTGCTGGAAAAACTGGAACTTCTGAGCCAGATCCTTCAGACGAAGATGCAGGTTATGTTGCTTCATTTGCAGCAATAACACCAGTAGAAAGTCCAGAAGTAGTTATTTTAGTAACATTATATGGACCACAAGGAGATAGCTATTATGGTAGTCAAGTCGCAGCACCAGTTGTTGCTCAAATATTAACAGAAGTATTACCTTATTTAGGAATCCCTTCAAACTCAACATATAGTGATAGTGCAGAAGAAACTATAACATTGTCTAATGTTAAAAATAAAACTGTAGCAGAAGCAAAGAAAATAATTGAAAATCAAGGATTCGAATGTGAAGTATCTGGAAATGATGAAGATATTGTTAGTGAGCAAATGCCGGTTGCAGGTACAGGATTAATTAAAGGCTCAATTGTAAAATTATATACAGAAGACAACGACACAAGAGCATCACAAACTGTTCCAAATTTAAAAGGAATGACATTGGCAGAAGCTAAAGCAGCATTGAAAAACAAGAAACTTAATATAAAATATACAGGAAGTGGAAAGGTTACAAGTCAAGGAGTCACAGCTGGCACTTCTGTAGAAGAGGGAACAGTAATAGATGTTGTTTTACAACAAGAAATTGACGAATAAAATTAGTAATAAAGGAAGAGGTTTATGAATAGTAGTTTAGAAGACACAAAATTTATTTTAAAAAAATATAATATAACAGCAAATAAAAAACTTGGACAAAACTTTTTGATAAATGACGAGGTTATCGAAAATATAATCGAGGCATCTAAAATTAATTCAAGTGATTTAGTTATTGAAATTGGACCAGGATTAGGAACATTAACTTCTAAACTACTAGAAAAAGCCGGAAGAGTAGTGGCTATTGAATTAGATGAAAAAATGATAAATATTTTAAAAGACAGGTTTAAACTATATAATAATTTTGTACTTTTAAATGAAGATATACTTAAAGTGGATTTGAATGAACTCATAAAAGAAAATATAGATAATCTTGAAAATGTTAAAATAGTTGCAAATCTTCCATATTATATAACAACTCCTATAATCATGAAATTACTTGAAGATAGACTAAGTATTGATACCATAACAGTAATGGTTCAAAAAGAGGTCGCAGACAGAATTACAGCTAAACCGGGAGATAAGCTATCAGGAGCAATTACATATAGTGTAGATTATTATGCAAATGCAGAAGAAATAGTATTTGTAGACAAAACTAGTTTTATACCAGCACCAGAAGTAGACTCTGAAGTAATAAAACTAAAAATAAGAAAAACTCCAGCTGTAGAGGTTGAAAATGAAGAAATGTTTTTTAAAGTAATAAAAGCAAGTTTTATGCAAAGAAGAAAAACATTGGTTAATGGATTAGTAAACTCAGGAATAATAAATGATAAAGAGAAAATCAAAACAATTTTTAATGAATTAGGATTGGAACTAAATGTAAGAGGAGAAAAACTAACAATAGAACAATTTGCAAATCTTTCAAATTTAATCTATAAAGGTATTCAAAAAGAAAAAAATATATGATATAATATTTATGTAAATGCAAAAATGGAGGAAATAAGATTGAACCAGATTTTAGTTACTGAAAAATTATATGTTACACCAGAACTAAAAAGAAAAAGAAGACTATATAAAATAGAATTTTTTATAGCCGTTCTTTTAACATGCTTATTATCTTCATATTACATATATGCAGAATATGATAGGAATAAAAGTGAAGAAGTGTCACAGGTGTTATTATCACAAATACAAAACGATGGAACTCAAAAAAGTTCAACCGAAGATGATGCAATTATAATTGTATTAAATGAAGAAGAAGCCAATAGAGAGCCAGAAGTAGATACAAACGAAGTAATAAGTAATACTCAAATTGGTGATACTACATATTCTACAGAAGCAATTATAACAATACCAAAAATAGATATAAGTTATCCTGTGCTTTCAAAAACATCTGATGAATTGTTAGAAATATCAGTAAATAGATATTGGCCAGAACAAGGAAAATTGCAACCAAATGAAATTGGAAATTATTGTATAGTGGGACATAATTATAGAAATGGTAAAATGTTTGGAAGATTAAACGAGTTAGAAGACGGAGACATAGTAGAGTTAAAGGACATGACAGGAAGAACCATAGAATATGAAGTTTACAAGAGATACATAGTAGATCCTTCAGATACAAGCTGTACAAGTCAACATACAAACGGAAGAAGAGAATTAACTTTAATCACATGTACTAATTATGGAACACAAAGACTAGTTGTAAAATGCAAAGAGGTGTAAACAAAAGGGACACTCCAATTTGTCTACAGAGAAAAGAGCGACCTAAAGTCGCTCTTTGTTTTAAAATATTCGTTAAAAATTCTATATAATTTCATTTTTTAGTGTTTCAATTAAGTTTGGCATATCGATTTCGTCATTTGCGAATTGTTTAAATAAATTAATGTCAGCATCTGAAATTGACATTCCTTCTATGGCCAAATCGTTCTTTATATTATTAATATCAAAATTAAATATTTCTTCATTATACATATTAAAATCCTCCAAAAAATATAATTTTATTCTAACCAAACTACATATATATTATACCATAAAAAGGATAAAAAGTCAAATTTTTATTCGCGCTAACTGCTTGAGGCTCTAAGAACTTACACTTTTTTAAATTTGTAAAATTGAAATAAAATTATTCATAAAAATATCTAGTAGTACATTAAATTAAACAATAATATGTGTAGAATCAGTTATAAGAATTGCCATATACAACTAAAATATTTATTAATCTATGGTAGTGCTAGTTCTTCCAGTACCTACAACAGCTTCTTGTAAAGACCTCCATGTGTTACAACCAATAATTCCGTCTACTGAAAGTCCAACAGCTCTTTGATAATTTCTAACAGCAGTTTGGGTAGCAGCTCCAAAAATACCGTCTAATCCGCCGGTAGTATATCCTAGTGTATTTAAATCATCTTGAGCAATTAAAACATAATTACTTAAACTTCCTCTTTTTAACTGAGGATAACCTCCAGTCGAGCAAGCAGGCGTTCCGGAATCTTTTGTCCCAGTGCACCCATGTTGGAGTAAGAGAAATAGGCTCTACAAACGACCAAACCCCAGAATTGTTGGCTGAATTCCAAAGTCTAGTTCTTTGAGCCTGTGAAAGTCTTTGACCTACATCAAATGCTACACCAGCATAATGTTGGCTTTGAGAACCATGGCCACCTTCCCAAGGCCTTTTAAATGCGAAGCCTACAGGAATTGCTGAACCATAGATATATCTTTGACTATTCCAACTTTGCATAGTTCGTTTAGTTGTCCATAAAGTTGACGAATTACTTGAACCTCTAAACTCTCTTACTCTTAATGTACCGTTTGTATTATATGGCATAGGTTCACTTTCTCCTCTATAATATGTCTCCATACGGTCAGTATCATTATTAAAAACAATTATCTTTGCCACAATAATCCTCCTTAAAAATAAATATCGTAGTATATTATATGTGTATGAAAAAATAATAGTTACATTTTAATATTATATGCTATAATATTTTTAAACAGCATTTATACTATGAAAGAAGGAAAATTAACATGGGCGAAGATTTATATGATATAAGAAATTCAAATTATTGTTATAAAGGTACAGACACTTTAATTAACAAATTAAATATTAAAGATGCTAAAACTTTACAAACATTTGAAGCAAAAATAACTGCAGCAAAACTGCTATCTTTAAGACAAAAAGGGATTATAGGAAATTTTGATATAGAGCATTTAAAGAAAATACATACATACTTGTTTGAAGATATATATCCATTTGCGGGTGAATTTAGAAATGAAAATATAGCCAAAGGTGTATTTAGATTTGCAGAATTTGAATATATCGAGCCAGAACTTAAGAGATTATTACAGGAGCTTAAAGAAGATAATTTCTTGACTAATTTGCCAAAGGAAGAACTGGCAAATAAACTTGCATATTATCTAGCAGAGCTAAATGTGCTTCACCCATTTAGAGAAGGCAATGGCAGAACGATTAGAGAGTTCATAAGGGAGCTTGCTTTAAAAAATGGATATGCTTTAAATTTAAGCAAAGTGTCTCCAAAGGATTTTCTTAATGCAAGCATAAAGTCAATAGTCGACACAAAGGATTTATCTGATTTAATTTATATATGTTTAGAAAATTCTAGATGAGATTTCTTAAGTAAAACAATTTTCAACCGTAAATAGACTTTCGAATATTAATATTATGAAAAACATTCAAAAAAATTTTATACTATGGTATAATATAATCAGGTAAAAATAAAGAATTGGCAAAGCATAGACTGAATCAGGCTATTGAAGACTTAGAGGCTGGCAAATTATTGTATGATAGACAATTCTATAAATCTGCAAATAATAGAGCATAATAGAAACGATAACATTTAAAACAGCTGAAAAGATAGCTTTTTGGCTGTTTTTTTCGAATAAAAATTTAGTAGATAAAACACTAATGCATAACAATCAAAGTATTTTTTGATAATACAATCCGGATGAGCATAAAAAATAAGCGACATATAAGAGAAAATTAAAGTATAAAATAATAAAAAAATATTTTGCCTAGTCAGGCCTAAGGAAAGACGCGAAACCCTTGGGGCAGCTGAGAAACAAAAAACAAAACTCTTGAGACCACTGAGACTGTAAGAAAAAAATTTAAAAAAATTTCAAAAAAAGTATTGCATTTTATAAATACTTGTATTAGAATTTAAGTCAAGTGGAGAGAAGTGGTAAAAAGTGGTTGAAAAAGTGAGGGGAGTGAAACAAAGTGCTTATTGGCGAATATGAACATTCTCTTGATGCTAAAGGCAGATTAATAATGCCTGCAAAATTAAGAGAAGATATTGGAGAAAAGTTCATAGTGACTAAAGGCTTAGACGGATGTTTATTCGGCTTTTCACAAACTGAATGGAACAACTTTGAAGAAAAATTAAAAACACTTCCACTTACAAATAAGAACGCAAGAGATTTCGTTAGATTTTTCTTATCAGGAGCTACAGAATGCGAAATCGATAAACAAGGCAGATTTTTAATTGCAGGTAACTTACGAGAATATGCAGAAATGGAAAAAGAAGTTGCAATAATAGGTGTAGGTACTAGAATTGAAATCTGGAACAAGGAAAAATGGAAAAAATACAATAGCGAAGAAAATATTTCTGCAGACGAAATTGCTGAAAATATGACAATGCTCGGTATATAACTTTATAAAAGTTTATATAAACACTAAAGATAAAATTAAAAAAGAACAAAAGATTTTAATCCTCATTTGTAAAACAAAAGAAAAAATGTGGAAGATTGAACAAAAGATAGCTTTACAAAAGAAAAAAGGACAAGTTAACAAAAGAAGAGTTTTTAAATAAGTTTAAACAAAAGAAAAATTAAGAAATTTAAACTAAAGATAAAACTACACGATAGATAAAATTAAAGAACACAAAAGATAAAAAGTAAATGAGATTTAACAAAAGATTCAATTTAACAAAAGATTCAATTAAACAAAAGAAATTTTATCTAATAGAAAAAACTATTAGATAAAGAGAAGGCCAAAATGGCCACCAGCACTTATTGTTTATTCATAAATAAAACATTAACATAAGAAAAGATGATGAAAAACGAAAGATATCAAAGAACCTAAGACAAAATTGCTTAGAATTAAGTAATAAGATAGTAGCATACAGTTGGTATATTTTTGTACCAACTGCTTGTGCTATAAAAAGTTTATAAATAAATTTATGCTATGAGGTGTAGCAATTGGAATTTAAACATAAACCTGTTTTATTGAATGAATGTATACATGGTTTAAATATCAATCCAGACGGAATATATGTAGACCGGAACACTTCGGTGGAGCAGGACACAGCGAAGAAATTGTAAAAAGGCTATCAAAAAAAGGACTACTAATTGGAATTGACAGAGATGAAGAAGCATTAAAAGCCGCTAAACAGAGATTAGAAAAATATGAAAATGTAAAATATGTTCATGGAAATCATGATGATATATATAATATTTTATCTATGCTTGGAATAGATAAAGTAGACGGAATTTTACTTGACTTGGGAGTATCTTCATATCAACTAGATGAAAGGAATAGGGGTTTTAGCTATATGGGAAATGCTAGGTTAGATATGAGAATGGATAAAACTCAAGATTTAACTGCAGAAAAAGTTGTTAATGATTATACAGAAGAAAAATTAGCAGAAATTATTCATCAATATGGTGAAGAAAGATTTGCAAAAGCCATTGCAAGAAATATTTGCTCACAAAGAAAAAACAAAAGAATAGAAACTACAGAAGAATTGACTCAAATAATAAAGGGTTCAATACCAAAAGCAAAGCAAAATGACGGGCACCCTGCAAAAAAAACTTTTCAAGCAATTAGAATAGAAGTAAATAATGAACTTGAACCACTATATAATACTGTTTTAGATTCAATAAAAGTGTTAAAAGAAAATGGAAGACTTGCAATTATTACTTTTCATTCTTTAGAAGATAGGGCAGTAAAAGAAGCTTTTATAGAAGCAGAGGGCAGATGCACATGTCCAAAAGATTTACCATATTGTGTGTGTGGATATACATCATATGGAAAAATACTTACAAAAAAACCAATTGTTCCAACAAAGGAAGAGCAAGAAGAAAACTCTAGAAGCAAGAGTGCTAAATTAAGAATTTTCGAAAGACATGATAAAAATACAAAAGATTAAAAAAGAAAAGAGGTGAAAAACTTATGGCAAATTATAGGTATAGTAGATACCAATATGAAACTAGCCCAAGAAAATTAGAACCAGAATATGAACCAATTGTGGAACCATATAGAAAGAAAAAATCTTCCACATTAAAGAAAAAACAAGAAAAAGTTGTAACTAAGAGACACATTAAAAGTCAAATAAAAATTGTAACATCAGTACTTGTAATATTTGCTAGTTTACTTGTCATAAGTTATAGAAACTCATTAATAAATGAAAGCTTTAATGAGAATGAAAGCTTAAAATCTAATTTGGCAGCAATACAAAAAGAAAATGAACAATTAAAAGTAAACTTAGAGAACAGTTTGAATTTATCTAACATAGAGAAACTTGCTGAAGAAAAATTAGGAATGCAAAAATTAGATAACAGCCAAAAGGTTTATGTAAGTTTAGACAAAAAAGATTATGTTGAATCAGCAGCAGAAGAGGTTGTGATGCAAGAAAATCAAAGTTGGTTTCAAAAATTGCTTGATACATTATTAGGAAAATAAAAGACTATAAATATGTTGAAATATTTTAGTCTTTTTTATTTTTGTTTGAATACAATTATTTTAAAGAAAAAACAGAATTTAATAGGGGATTAATGCACTAAAATAAGAAAGGACTGAAAGGTGTATGAAAAAAATTAAACTAGGAAAGGAGCACGATAGAAAAAAGAATAAACACACAAGATTTGATAAATTAGAAATTAACAAGCTGAAAAAAGACAAAAACAAAGTGGATAATATTGAAAAATTAAAGAAGAAAGTAGAAGCAAAACAAAGTAAAAAATATAAAAATGAAATGAAAAAAGAAAAATTCAAAGTGGAAGAAAAACATAGTGAAATAACAAGAAGAAAAAGGATGAAAATATGGATTGTTTTAGTTGTAATTGTTTCTTTAGCTTTTATTGCTAGAATTGCATGGCTTCAGTTCGTAATGGGTGATCAATTGAAGCAAATGGCATTAGAGCAGCAAAGTATTGATAGAGCAATAAATCCACGAAGAGGAACAATATATGATGCAACAGGCAAAACTGTGCTTGCAGTGAGTAGTACAGTAAATACTATAACAGTAAATCCAAACAATATAGCTAAAGAAGATAAAGAAAAAGTGGCTACAGCATTAGCAAATATATTCGATTTAGATTATGAGACAGTACTAAAAAGAGTAAGCAAAAATTCATCAATAGAAAATATTGCTAGAAAAGTAGACAAAGAAAAAGCAGACGAACTTAGAGTTTGGATGGAAGAAAACAATATAGAAGTAGGAATTAATATAGATGAAGATACTAAAAGATATTATCCATATAATAGTTTGGCATCACAAGTAATAGGGTTTTGTGGTTCGGATAATCAAGGATTAGACGGAATTGAAGCAATTTATGAAGATGAGCTTCAAGGAGAGAAAGGAAGAATAACAAAAGTAACAGATGCTAATGGTGGTGAAATAGAAGGAGAAGGAGAAAACTATATCCCTGCCACGGACGGAGATGATTTGGTATTAAGTATAGATGCAACTATACAAGGAATTGCAGAAAAATATTTAAAAGAAGCATGTATAGATAATGAGTGCACAGACGGTGGAAATATAATAATTATGAATCCAAAAACTGGCGATATTTTGGCAATGGCAGGATATCCAAATTACAATTTAAATGAACCATATGAAACAACTGTTGAAGAGTTGAAATCATCATGGGATAGTATGAGTGAAACAGACCAAATTAAAGAGATGCAGAAAGTTTGGAGAAATAAAGCTGTGGCAGATACATATGAACCAGGTTCTACATTTAAATTAGTAACAGCATCAGCAGCATTAGAAGGAGGAATAACTACTACAGACAAAGAAGGAGAATTTTGTTGTACTGGTGGCATTACAGTAGCAGGAGTTAGAATAAGCTGTTGGAGATATTATAATCCTCATGGCTCTGAAAGCTTAAGGCAAGCATTAATGAACTCTTGTAATCCGGTGTTTATAGGACTAGGGCAAGAAATCGGTGTTACTAAATATTATGATTATCTTGAAAAATTTGGACTATTAAAAAGAACTGGAATTGATTTGCCAGGAGAAGCAGGAAGTATTTTCCTTAGTGAAGATAAAGTTGGACCAGTAGAACTTGCCACTATATCATTTGGGCAAAGATTCGAAATAACTCCTATACAAATGATTACAGCTGTTAGCACAATAGCAAATAAAGGAACATATGTAAAACCTCGTGTGGTAAAGCAAATAATAGATAGCGAGACTGGAGAAGTAACAGATATACCAGTAGAAAAAACAGAAGGTATTATTTCAAAAGAAACTGCAGAAGGAGTACTAAGTATGATGGGCTCAGTTGTTGCAGAAGGAACAGGAAAGAATGCACAAGTACAGGGATATTCCATAGGTGGAAAAACAGGAACATCTGAAGACGGAGTAAATACTGGAAAATATGTTACATCTTTTGTCGGAGTTGCACCTGTTTCTGATCCAGAAGTAGTTGTTTTAATAACATTATATAATCCTACAGGAGAGGGAGGACACCAAGGAGGTGTTTGGTTAATTCTGTCGCTACACCATGCAAAACATTCAAAAAGTCCTACAATCTAAGCTAAAAGTAAACAATCAAATCAAGGGAAAGTAATTAAATTTGCTTTCTCTTTTTATATTTAAATCTACTAGGCATTGTAATATTTATAAAATTATGATATTCTAGATATACAATAAAAATAAGGAGGTATCAATGAAAAAAGTAGAGATACAAAAAATTGTAGATGAATTAGAAATGAGATTTAT
>CALXZF010000054.1 GCA_944393165.1 uncultured Clostridia bacterium | reverse complement strand
TATGAAAATTCATTCATAGCCCCGTTTGCGAAGTTGCTAGTAGAAACTTCGCTCCGTTTTTTTATGACAATTTGTACCTAGTGTTATCGTCCACAATTTCAAAAAACAACCTGCACTCAGAGTAGCTTCCCGGATTTGCCATAACATTGTAAATTATATCTTCAAAAATATAATTTACAGTATTGCTAAGTTCTCTTGCTCCAGTATCTAAATGCAAAGACCTGCCAGCAATCAGTTCAAGCAATTTAGGATTATATCTAAGAGAAATACCCATATTCCTTAATTCTCTTTGATATCTTTTAAATATTGAAAGACGCGACTTTTTTAAGATTTGAACCAAATCCTCCTTTTGGAGTTTGTTCATCTCTACTATTGTATCAATTCGTCCAACGAATTCCTCAGGCATACCATATTGGACTAAGTCCTGTTTGGTAAACCTATTTTGCAACGTTGCTTTGTTTTCATACTGCCTGAATCCGATTTGTCCTTGTCCGAGCCGTTTATCTCGTATTTTTTCAAGTCCATCGAAAGCGCCACAGAATACAATAATAAGTTGACTCGTATCGAAAATACAGTCATCTAATTTATATTTAGTACCCTCAATAATCTTGAGAAGGCTTTTCAGCACTTTAGCTCCTGATACACCTTTCTCATCTCCTGTTTTCTTGTCGATTTCATCAATTATTATCATACCTTTTTGTGCTTTTTGCAAATCGTATTGAGATGCAACAATAAGATTGATAAGCATATCTTCCACACTTTTTCCATAATACCCCTCTTGAGTATATTTTGTAGCATCCTCTTCTGTGTACGGTATGTTCAACCTCTTGGCAATTTGTTTAAGTGTTTCTGTTTTACCAACTCCACTTGAACCAATAACCAAAATGTTAGATTTAATAGACTTGAAATATAACGATCTGTAAATAGCTGTTAATATTCTTCTTATTGCAACATCCTGTCCAACAATATATTCCTGAACATTTTGTTCAATCAGCTGAATTGGCGTAATGCGTTCGCTTTTTCTACTATGCTTAACCTCCTTTGCCAGTTGCCGTTCTACTTCTTGTACAGACTCCATGTTTTTGTTAATTGCCATAATATTTCTCCTTTCTATTTCCGAGAAGAGTTAATATACGGTTGATGTCAAGTATTATATCATATTTTTGCGTTATTTGTATATACTTTATGGCAACTTTTTCTCAATTGGGGACGAGCTTGTTTTGCAAATTTGCTTTTTTATGTTAATTGGTATATAATGTATATATAATTAGCCAAGTGCTAAGTTGAAAATCCCACACACATATTATTTTTACAACAGGAGGATTATTATGAAACGTTCCAACATCTATCGCGATTTAACCATTTCTAGCACCAGTTTTGCAATTGGTTGCATGCTCGCAGTCACTGTCTTCAGCCACAATCCTTGGATGTTAATTCCTTTTGCAGGACTTATCATCTGCCTCGTCATTATCTTACTTGATAACGATGAGGATGAAGACGAGGACGACGAAAGCGTCACCGACACCCAATAACGTTTCAAGCACCGTTCCCAAGTGACGACTGTCATCTGGGACGGTGCGTTTTTGTAACCTATATAAAATAACGAATATTTCTACTTAATACTAATAATTATAAATCATATTAAATTATTATTCCTTCTCCGTAGTCATACACATCAAGTCCATTAAAACTTACTAATTCTAATCCATATTTGTTTATATGCTTTATTACTTCATCCTTATATTTTAATTTGTTAATATCTCCGAAAAGTACAAATTTATTGTCAAATACTAAAGTTGCACCACCAATAAAGCCTCTCATTGTAGACTCTGTACCATCTCTTTTTAAGAGTTTTATATTGGTCTCTTCTATATACAATGCATCTATACCATTTTTTTGTAATCCCTCTTCTATGTTCTTATCTGTGGTAATACAAGAATTATCACCTGTTACTGCTATTGAGCATTTTGTATAGCCTTGTTTTACAATTAAATCTGGTTTGATGCTTTTGTCTATATATTTACTTCCTACAATTTTGTCTCCTATTTGGCATACATTGTATGGTACATCTTCTGGATATTCCTTACCGTACTTTGCTCTCTCCAATTATAGCATTTGTTAAATGCATTGGTGCATTTGGTGCTTCTACTATTTGATTATTTATTTTGCAGTAAAATATATCACTATGTCCTGATATTTCGTCATATACCTCTTCTGATAACGGTATTTTTATAATTTCAAAATATTGCCCTAAATACGCTTGCTCTGCATCTCTTATTCGTTCATCTATTATTAGTTTTCTCACTTTTTTGCCTTTCCTCTACCTCTTTGTTTCTATGCTACAAAATACTATTAAAAAATCGCTTTACACTTCACATTCATTAAATCAAGCTTAGTCTTATATCATATAATCTTTTAACAAATTATATTTCTCTAAATTCCAGCATTTTCTGTAAGCATAAATCCTGCATATACAGTAGAATAGTCTGCTGTTATTTCTTTTACTAGTTCTTTTTCATCTTCCATTAAAGAATTTCCTAGGTTTGACATTTTTTTATCAAGCTTTTGTGTCATTTTAGCACAGTCTTTTAATTCTTTCTTTATGTTCTTTGGCACTTGCTTTTCATATTTGTAGTTTATTTTATGTTCTAGGCTTGCCCAAAAATCCATCGCCATTGTTCTTATTTGAATTTCTACCTTTACATCAATTACTCCTATTGATAAGCTAACTGGTATAGATACAATCATGTGGTAACTTGAATATCCACTTTCTTTTGGTGTTGTTACATAATCTTTTTTCTTTATAACTGTAACATCTGGCATATTTTCAATCATTTCGACAATTTTATATATATCAGGTATAAATGAACAAATTATTCTCATACCTGCTACGTCATTTATTGTTTTAATTAGGTTTTCGTAAT
Organism: uncultured Clostridia bacterium; assembly: GCA_944393165.1. The sequence goes on along the minus strand of CALXZF010000054.1, from coordinate 2,219 downwards.
TAACCTCTAAGCCTTTTTTATTTAGTTTTTTTATAATACTTTCTTTACTTTTTATTCTGCTACTTGTATGCTCTATTGGATTGTACTTATGTAATGTTTTAAACTCATTACTTATTATATCTATTTTTCCTTCTAATTGTTGTAGTGCTGCTGTATACATAAATGTAAGTCTCTTATATTCCATATCTTCCTGTAAGCCATCCTCTTTTCTTACTATTAAATCTTCTATAATAATCAACTCCTTTGTATAATTTATACACTACTTTTATGTCCAATATGTGTAATTTTACTGTTAATTTGAAGATTTGTCAAATCCGGTTTTAGTTAATTTTCACCAAATTTCCATCTGTAGTAAAGTTAGAAACATTGTACAAGAAAAGCACATCTGTTATCTCATTTTCCTTAGCATATTCGGCATAATCGAAAAATGTGTAACGTGGGTCTAAGAAATGAATTTCACTATAATTTTCACACAAAAACTGTGACATAATGTGTGCATAAGAGTCTTTAATAACTAATAGTTTCTTACCATTTTCTACATTAGTTTTTACTACTACTTTACTATTGTTTCCATTTAGAAAATATGAATATTTATCTTTTCCTTGTAAATAATTTGCATTAAAAATACTATTTGTAGTTTCTTTATCATAAATTGCTTCTTTTATGTTAGTATTTATATCGTTTTCATACGCAAATAATTCATCTGGAGTTTGATTTAATATTTGCGCTTTCGAGTCAAAAGTTCCTAAGAATTCGTTAGAGACTGTTACTCTAGTAAAATCTTGTATTGGAACAGCTTGTAAATTAGCCATTTTGCAGAATTCGTTGTATACAATATATGCTCCATCACTATTCATGTGGTGATCTGTTTTAAAGTAAAGAGGTGTGTTCTCATTTTCTGTTTTTAGCGCATCAGTTACAACTACATTTGTTGTATATTTTGTATTAGTATATACGTTGTTTATAATGTCTTGTTGGTTTGGCACTTCTACATCATCTGGTAGTTTGTCACTATTTATATAAATAGAATTTGGAACTAATATAAAATATGTTGGTATATTCATTTCTTGCATTTTTTGTGCAAAATTTGTTATAGATGTAATATTTTTATTTACAGTTTTCTGCTCATCTTCTCCATATTCAAATTTTTCAAATAAATAGCCATCTTTTCCTATATATACTCCATTATTTTCTTTTTTACCCATTACATCTATTTCCCACCAAGAGTTGAGTTTTAGATATATATTTCTAAAGGCAAAATGGTCGTTTATATAGTCATTTACGCCGTTTAAATAGTCGCCATTTACAAAACTTTCAAAAGAAAATCTAGGAATTGTGGCAAGCATTCTATTTTCTTCTTCTGAAAATACTTGCTTTGGCCATATAAAGTTTATTACAATTATTACAATCCATACTGTCATGAATATGGCAAAGAATATTTTGTTTTTCATGCTAAACTCCTTTCTTTTTTTGCAAAATGGGACGGGTCTATATTGTAAATACAATTCTACTTTTTATAGTGAGTATGCTTTTCTATTTTTGTCTTCGGCCCCCAACATCGAACAAACTGTACAAACTTCGCTAAAGCTACGTTTAACAGTTTGTACCTTGTCGGTCCCCACCTTAAGCACTACGACAAAAATAGAAAAGCATACTTACTATAAAAGGACAAATTAATTAGCAGAGCAAGCCCGTCCCCTTTTGCTAAAATCTAAAGTATAAAAATGGGTTAAAGCTATTGTTTACTAAGCTTGCTGTGCTTAATAGTATTATTGCTACATAACCAAGGCTGGAAAAGGTGTACATTAGTGCTTTTGCTTTTTTGCCATTTTTTAATGCTCGTTTTTCATTATTATTATCATTTATTTCTGTTTTTGTTTGCTCCATTGCTATATCTTTGTCTAAGACTTTGCTTCGCGTTTCTCCTATTTGTTGTTCGGTCTCTTTTAAGTTTTCAATATTATTACTTGAATTTTCCTTGCTTTTGATTCTATTTTTCAATGTTTGTGCTATTGGAATACTGCATATAATACCAATTATTATAATTACAATGTAATTTTTTAAATAATATATTGCTTCTGGGTTTGCAAAACTTGCTCCGTTTAAGTCAAACATTGTGCTTAAGTAAGTACCCACTTGTGTTAAATCTTCAAATGCAAATATTACCCAGCTTATTAGCACTAAAAACATTGTATATAAATGCCTGAAAAAGCTAGGTA
>CALXZF010000053.1 GCA_944393165.1 uncultured Clostridia bacterium | reverse complement strand
TATTTTTATATTTATCTAATTACTATAATGTAAAATTATATGAAAGAGAAAGTTTAATTATTTTTGATGAAGTACAACTATATCCAAGAGCAAGGTCTGCAATTAAATACTTAGTCGCTGATGGTAGATATGATTATATTGAAACAGGATCTCTAGTTTCAATAAATGAAAATGTTAAAGATATTTTAATTCCTTCAGAAGAACAACATTTAAAAATGTATCCCATGGACTTTGAAGAGTTTTTATGGGCTTTAGATAATCATGGATTAATGGAATTAATAGAAAAAAGTTTTAAGGAAAAAAAGCCTCTTGGTAATATTTTTCATAGAAAGGCAATGGATTATTTTAGACAATATATGATAGTTGGAGGAATGCCACAAGCAGTAAATGAGTATGTTGAAACCAAAGATTTTAATAAAGTGGATCAAGTAAAAAGAAATATATTAGATTTATATAGACAAGATATAAGTAAGCATGCAGAAGGATATAATTTAAAAGTTGAAAGTATTTTTGACGAAATACCAGCACAACTACAAAAGCATGAGAAAAAATTCAAATTGGCATCAATAAGCAAGGAAGCAAGATTTAGAGAATATGAAGATGCAATGTTTTGGTTAAAAGATGCAATGATAATTAATCCTTGTTATAACACAACAGAGCCAAGCATAGGCTTAAAATTAAATGCGGATTTCGCCACTCTAAAATGTTATATGGCAGATACAGGACTTCTGATATCACATGCTTTTGATGAAAATGGAATAGTATCAGAAGAAGTATACAAAAAAATATTATTTGACAAATTAGAATTTAATGGAGGAATGATAATAGAAAATATGGTAGCACAAATGTTAACAGCATCTGGTCATAGACTATATTTTTACTCAAACTCATCTAGAATAGATAGCTCTAACAGAATGGAAATAGACTTTTTAATATCAAAATCAAAAATAGGCAGTAGGCATAATATTTCTCCAATAGAAGTTAAATCAGGAAAAAATTATACTTTATCATCCCTTAATAAATTCATAAAAAAATATAATGAGCAATTATATATTCCATATGTAATTCATACAGGGGATTTTAAAGAAGAAAATGGAATAGTATATTTACCAATTTATATGACGCCATTATTATAGGAGAACAATATTAACATTATACATGAAAAAGGATAAAATTTATTCCAATAACTATCCTAATAATAGGGACATACAAAATAACAGATACTCGCTTTCTAATGAAAGAATGAGTATCTGTTAATAATTTTTATCTATATGAATAATTATATTTTTTAAAACTTCTTTATCCTCAGCTGAAATGGATTTTATATATTTCATAAGAGAAGTATCTAAAGTATCTTTATGAGTAGTGAGCAATGGTTCAAATAAAGTGTCCATTGTTATATCTAGAAAATTACATAAATTTAATAAGGTAGGAATACTTCCAATATTTCTACCGTTTTCTATATTTCTAAGTAAATCTGGAGAAATATTTATACTCTCTGCCACATATTCTTGAGTTATTTTTTTATCCAATCTAGCTTTTTTCAAACGACTACCTAATATTTGTAGTACATCACTACTTGTTACCAACATAAAAATGCACCAACCTTTCTATTAATATATCATTTTAGATAAATCTATAAAAGTGAACAAAATTAATGAAATATGAAACTTACATATTCATTATTAACGAAAACCATTAATATTATTCATGATATTTGCTAAAAAAACTAATTTTTTCATAAAAAAGTATTGCAAAAAAAATACAGTATGGTAGAATAATGATGAATTATGAAAAAAACTTATTAGAGTATTTTAAAAAAACTATTGAAAAAACTTTCTAATATGATAAAATCATAATATGTAATGAAAAGGTGCTTTAAAAAAATTACGCAAACCTTGGAAAGCGTATTTAGTGCGAGATAAAGCACATTACAAAAATAAAGAAAAGGAGAGAGAAACTTATGAAAAAAGTACTAAGAGAGCAAAAAGGTATTACCTTAATAGCATTAGTAATCACAATTTTGATTATTATTATATTATCCGTAATAGCAATTAACATGGCATTTGGGGATAATGGATTAATCAAGAGAGCTGAAGACGCAGGAGATTATTATGCAAATGATACAGCATATACAGATGAATCTTTAGCAAATGTGGATGCATATATAGCAGATGTGCTAGGAGAATGGCGTTATGATGAAGAAGGAAATGTAACAAATGGAGAAGTAACTCTAGCAATAGGAGACTATGTAAATTATGACTGTACAACATCAGATGCAGTATATGAATCTTTAGAAGAAAACAATGGATATGGACTTCAAACATTTACAGCATCAGAATATCAATATGGCTGGAGAGTACTAGGAGCAGATGAAGAAACAGGAGAGCTTTTATTGCTTGCAGAAGACTTTGTGCCATTAGAAGGTGGAAGAACGAACTCAACATCAGGAAGAACAGAATTCTATTTAAGAGGCCAAGCTGGTGTAGAAAATGGAATAGATGAATTAGAAAAAATATGTGCAATATATGGAAATGGAGAGGGAGCAACAGGAGCAAGAAGCATAACTGTTGACGATATAAACAAAATAACAGGATATAACCCAGAAGAAGAAAAGTATGGAGCAGGACAATTATATGAGTATGGAAATAAAGTAACATATTATTGGGACGGAAGTAATTATCCATATTATAGAGCATCAAATGGGTTGACAGGAAATCTAACAACAAGCCATAATAATAGTTCATATGGAAATAGTTTTTATTGGTATGATGAAGAAGCAGGTTGGCAAAGTTCGCCATACACAGCAGATGCAACAACAGAATCAATGCAAGAAATAACTACATTAGAGAGTAATTATTATTACTATGGTGGAAGTTCAGCAGGGCTAGATACAAATAGTGCAGCATACAAAATGTTATTTACAAACAGTAGTACAGGAGCATATTCATCAAATGCCGGCTCAACCAGCCAATTCTGGTATTGGCTCGGCTCGCCGCGTGTCTACACTGGCTCGGACTGTACTAGCTTTGGCCTTCGCGGTGTGTATAACGGCCATGTGCACCGGTAATTACTTGTTCCACTCGTATGGCTATCCGCTTAGCTACTCTTACGGCGTGCGTCCCGTAGTTTCTCTAGGGTCTGGAGTCTCACTAGTAGATAGCGAAACAGAACAAGACGGCTGTACAGTATGGAATTTAGAGTAGTTATTTAAAGAAGAAAAATCAGTCCTTTGTGGCCTTGTGTCACAAGGACTGAAGCAAAATTTAGGTAATTAAGCTTAAGTTCTGTGTGAGTTTTAAAAAAGTTTAATAGACTGTAAGACTGTAAAAAGATGACCGTGTAAATTTCAAAAATTCAAATAAGGGTGTGTAAAACTAAAGATGCCAGTAATTGAAATTGTAAAAAAAGTAAAGCAAATACATCCAAATAAAGTCATACTTGTAAAAATTGGCGAATTTTATCATGTGTATTCAAAAGATGCATATGTGATATCGTATTTAATGGGATATAAACTGCGATATATAGAAAATGAAAAGATATACAATTGTGGATTCCCTGAAAAGAGCTTAAAAAAGATTGAGGCAACTTTAGAAAATAAAAAGATTAGTTATATTATACTAGATAGAAGAAACAAT
>CALXZF010000052.1 GCA_944393165.1 uncultured Clostridia bacterium | reverse complement strand
ACAATTTATTTTACCACAAAAAACCAGTCATGTCTACATAACTGGTTTGCTTATTACTGTTTGCATGATTTTTTGTTACTATTTAAAGCTAATGCTAATAGTCAAATCAGTGTATATTTTTTATTTCTGTTTGAGTGCTGAAGGTGGGGACCAACAAGTTTACAAACTGTTATGCGAAAAATTTTTGAGCATTTACAGTTTGTACGATGTTGGGGGCCGAAAACAGAAAATACAAAATATACACTGATTTGACTTCAAAAACAGCCGTGAATTATAACAATTTTTTGTTTAATGTTGGAATATAAAATTTCAACTATACTTCCTCTACTCGTGCATTTTCATATCCAACAATGTCCTTAAATTCTTCTAATGTTTCATTATTTAAAAATATTCCACCTGCCATATCTTTTCTTGAACCATTTATAATTTGAATCGGCATGTTATTTCTCTCTCCAGTAAAGAATTTAATTGCTCCTCTTAACTTTTCCTTTTGTGCATCATCAGTATTTGTTATATCTAGTATGAAAATTTTCTTTTTCTGCTCTCCAAATTCTTTTATATCTCTTGCTACAATTTTTATATCTTCATCTTCTCTAACACTTAATCTTCCGTCTACTAAGACAATATTGTCTTCCATTAATATGTTTGAGCAATTTTGATAACAACTTTCAAAAACAATTACTTCAGTTGTTCCATACAAATCTTCTACAGTTACAAAAGCCATTAATTTATTTGTTTTGGTAAATTTCTTCTTTACACTTGTAATTATTCCTGCATATTTTACAAACTGCCCGTCTTGTAATTTCTCTTTGGAAGCCATTTTTATGTCATTATTTAATCCTGATTCTTTTACATCTTTATATTCTTCACCTTCAATTGCCTCTGCATCTAAGTCACTTGCATTTTGTGCTTCTCTCATCATAGCTGTATTTACATTAGTTTGCATTTCAATTTGATGTCTTAGTTTATCAAGTGGATGTCCTGATATGTATAGCCCAAGCATTTCTTTTTCCATAGAAAGAAGCTCTCTTTCTGTAAACTCTGGCATTACTTTGTATGTGTATTTTAACTCTTCCATTTGCTTTGCACTTTCTCCACCTAAATCAAACATACTAACTTGTCCTGCAAAGCTTTTCTTAGAGCTATCTGCAATTGAATCCACTATAGATTCAAAAGATTCCATTAATGTTCTTCTTGTTTGTTCAAAATTGTCAAAGGCTCCTGCTTTTATTAAGCTTTCGATGCATTTTTTATTTACTGATGCATTTGCAATTCTTTCACAGAAATCTCCAAAATCTTTAAAGTCTCCGCCTTTATTTCTCTCTGCTACTATTTCATCAACTGCTCCTACACCAACATTTTTAATACTTCCAAGACCAAAACGAATTTTATTTCCGTCAACAGTAAACTTGGTATAGCTTTTGTTTATATCCGGTTTTAAAATTTCTATATTTAGCCTTTTGCATTCATCTATGTATCCTGGTATTTTATCCAAATTTCCCAAAAAACTATTAAGCATTGCTGCCATAAATTCAGCTGGGTAGTATGTTTTTAAATATGCTGTTTGATATGAAAGTACTGCATATGCAGCTGCATGCGATTTATTAATCGCATATTTTGCAAACTCTGCCATCTCATCAAATATTTTATTTGCATCTTCTGCATTTATTCCATTACGCACACATCCAGGGACTATTACATTGCCTTCATCATCTACTTGTCCATTTATAAATATTTCTCTTTCTTTTGCCATTACATCAAGTTTTTTCTTTCCCATTGCACGCCTTACTAGGTCTGCCCTCCCTAGAGAATAGCCAGCTAAGTCTCTTACTATTTGCATAACTTGCTCTTGATAAACCATACATCCATATGTAACATTTAATATTGGTTTTAATCTTTCATGTGTATATACTGCATGGTCCGGGTCTTTTTTATTTGCAATATATCTTGGAATTTGATCCATAGGTCCTGGACGATAAAGTGATACACCAGCAATGATATCTTCTAGACAGTCTGGTTTTAATTCTTTCATAAAGTTCGTCATACCTTGACTTTCGAACTGAAATATTCCAACTGAATTTCCCTCTTGCCATTGTTTATATACTTTTGGATCATTCATATCTTTATCAAATTCTACATCTATTCCCCTATTTTGTTTGACAAGGTCTTTTGTGTCTTGTATAACTGTAAGAGTTCTAAGTCCTAGGAAATCCATTTTTAGAAGTCCTAGCTCTTCTAGGGTAGTCATTATATATTGTGTAGAAATTGTATTATCTCTCATGTATAGAGGCACATATGTATCTACTGGCTCTTTTGTAATAACTATACCACACGCATGTGTTGAAGCCTGTCTTGGCATTCCTTCCAATGCCATTGCAATATCCAATAACTTTTTGTATTCTTCATTAGTCTCATATGCTTCGCGCAATTCTCTATTTTGCTCCATCGCTTTCTTTATCGTAATATGTAGCTCATTTGGAACCATTTTAGCAAGCTTGTCTGTTTCTGCATATGATACATCTAAAGCTCTACCAACATCACGGATTACCATTCTTGCAGACATAGTACCAAATGTAATAATCTGTGATACATGGGTCTGTCCATATTTTCTGCCTACATAATCAATTACTTCTTGTCTTCTTTCATAACAAAAGTCAACATCAAAATCAGGCATACTAATTCTTTCTGGATTTAAAAATCTTTCAAATATTAATCCATACTTAATTGGGTCAATATCTGTAATTCCTATTGCATATGCAACAATTGAACCCGCACCAGAACCACGACCAGGTCCTACAGGAATTCCATTTAATTTTGCATAATTTATATAATCCCAAACAATTAAGAAATAGTCTACATACCCC
>CALXZF010000051.1 GCA_944393165.1 uncultured Clostridia bacterium | reverse complement strand
ATTCAGAATTTGAACATTAACTTTGATTTATTACAAACAGAATTAGGAGAAGATTATGTCATATTATTTCGAAGTCATTATTTTATAGCAAATGAATTTGATTTTTCGAAGTATAAAGGTTTTTTATTCGATGTAAGTAAATACGATGAAATTAATAATCTGTATCTGGTAAGTGACTTACTGATTACAGATTATTCAAGTGTGTTCTTTGATTTTGCTAATTTAAAAAAACCTATGATTTTTTATATGTATGATTATGATACATATAAACATCAGTTGAGAGATTTTTATATTGATTTAGAGGAGTTACCAGGGCCAATGATCAAAGAAAAAAATGAAATGGAACTGTGCCTTAAAATTAAAAATATTAGACAAGAACAAAAAAAATATCAGAAGAAATACGAAAATTTTCATAAGAAATATAATTATTTAGATGACAAAAATTGTAGCAGGAAAGTATTAGAGGAGTGTGTTTTTCATGCAGAAGATAAAACCGATTGTTAGAAACTTGAAGAAGTATCGCAAAAATATGCCTTATAAAGCAAGATTTTTGTATACAAAATACTATAATACATTATCAATTGAAGAAAATACAATTTTGTTTGAAAGTTTTCAAGGTGCTAATTTTTTCGGTGCACCATTTTATATTTTTTTAGAAATATATAATAATCCAATTTATAAAAACATGAAGAAAATTGTTGTGACTTATCCAAATAAAAGAAAATGGTTAGAAAATTATTTAAAATTTCATAATACTACCGATGTGACGATTGTAGAAAAACATAGTCGTGAATATTGTAAAGCCCTAGCAACGGCAAAATATTTAGTTAGTAATGTTACATTTCCTACTTATTTCATGCGAAAAAAAGAGCAAGTTTATTGGAATACTTGGCATGGAACACCTTTAAAGGCATTAGGTAGAAGTATTCGAAACCATCCTGGAAATATTGGAAATGTACAAAGAAATTTTATTCATGCGACTCATTTATCATACGCAAATGAATATACGTTTGAACATATGAGACAGGATTATATGTTAGAACAATTATATCAAGGAGATTATATATTAGGTGGATATCCTGCAAATGATATTTTCTTTTCAGAAAAAACAGAAAAAGAAGTTAGAGAACAATTAAACCTTCAAGGTAAAAAAGTGGTCGTATATATGCCAACATGGAGAGATGTACTTCCAAATAAAAAGCATAATAAACAAATATATTATATTATGCAAGCATTGTATGAGATGGAGCGTTTATTAGACAATGATACTGTTGTTCTTGTAAAATTGCATCATTTGGGAAAAAGTATGATACATTTTTCTGACTTTACAAAGATTCAAGCTTTTCCTTCAGAATATGAAACTTATGAAATCTTAAATATAGCAAATATTTTGATTACAGATTATTCTAGTGTTATGTTTGATTTCCTAAATAAAGATAGACCAATTATGTTATATACATATGATGAACAAGAGTATATGAATGGTAGAAGTATGTATTTTGAGATAAAGAATCTTCCATTTTTTCAAACAAATAACATATATGAATTATGTAATCAAATTATTCATACCAATGGAAAACAAGAATATTCGTCTTTGAAAAAAATGATGTGTCCATATGATCAAAAAAATAGTACAAAGTTATTATGTGAGGCAATTATTTTAAATGAAAATACTTCTAAGGTTAAAACGATACCAGCTTCTAAATATTTTAACCATAAGAAAAATGTCATTATTTTTGCTGGTACTTTAATGAAAAATGGAATTACCACTGCCTTTAATTCATTGTTATGTAATTTAGATGTTGATAAATATAATTATTATATTATGTTTTTTCAAAAAGCAGCGGAAAAAAATGTTGATTTTGTAAATCAATTAGATTCTAAAATTTCATATATTCCTGTTTTTGGAAATAAAAATATGAAAAAAAGAGAAGCTTTGTGTCAATATCTTTATTTTAGAATGAATATCAGTAATAAAATCATTTTGAAGTTATTAGATCATATGTTTAAAACTGAAGCATATCGCTTGTTTCATGATATGAAATTTGATGTAGGTATTCATTTTTCTGGATATGAACGTAAGATTATTCATTTACTTCCACAGTGCTCAAAAAAGGTGATTATTAATACACATTCCGATATGATAAAAGAAAAAAAATTACGTGGTAATGTACATATTCCTTCTATGAAATATGCATATAAACGATATAATCATATTGGTGTTGTAAATGATACTATGAAAGATACAATGACAAAATATATGAAATTTATAGATGCTAATAAAATTATGCCAATGCATAATCTAAATGATGTTGAAGGAATTAGAATGCGTGCTAATATGCCAGTTGTTTTTGATGATGATACGGAATGTAATGTTACAAAAGAAGAATTAGATCGTATTTTAAAGTCAGATGCTTGTAAAACGATTAACATTGCTCGTTTTTCAGTTGAAAAAAGATTGGATCGTCTTATTGATGCTTTTCATAAATTTCAACAAGAATATCCAAATCATTATTTAATTATTATTGGTGGACATGGTAATTTATATAAAGATATTTTAAAACAAGCAAATAGTTTGGAAAATATTGTAATTATTAAATCATTAAAAAACCCAATGTCTATTTTAAGGCAATGTGATTTATTTGTCCTATCTTCTTTATATGAAGGACTTCCTATGACAATCATGGAGTCACTCATATTAAATAAACCAGTGATTAGTACTGAAATTCCAAGTGTCCAACGCTTTTTTGAAGATGGGTATGGTTATATTGTTCCAAATTCAACGGAAGGACTTTATACAGGCATAAAAGATTTTTATTGTGGCAAGCTTCAAGCATTGAAGCCATTTGATGCTGTTAAGTGGAACCAACAAGCATTACAAGAATTTTATGATATTATTGAGAAATAGGTGATATTATGAAAAAATTTATCAATCACATAAAGAAATATTATAAATATGCAGTATATTCTGCGAAAGCAGAATTAAAATGTGAAGTTGCAAATTCATATTTAAACTGGATATGGTGGATCTTAGATCCAATTTCTTTTATGTTGATTTATACATTTATTGTAGAGATTGTTTTTAAAACAAGTGAACCTTATTTTCCAGTTTTTGTATTTATTGGATTAACTGCTTGGACATTTTTTAAACAAATGTTAAGTGGTAGTGTGAAATTAATTAGTAGTAATCGCTCTATTGTCACAAAAGTATATATACCAAAATATA
>CALXZF010000050.1 GCA_944393165.1 uncultured Clostridia bacterium | reverse complement strand
TCTCCTTTCATAAAGTTAGGGGTAAAACCTTTTGTCTTACCCCTGTTGTTTAATCTTCTTTAATTATTTTTATATTTTTGCCTAATGCTTTACATACTTGTGATAATGTCATTTCTTCTACTATTTCTTCTTTTTCTTCAAAATTGCAAATAATTAAACCGTATCTCCAAAAAGCGTTCCATCTTGTTGGTATAATATTTTTATTTATATAAAATTCTGTGATTTTTATATTGTTTTCTTCTTCAAAAGTTTTAATTATTTCTTCACTGTCAATTTCACTATCACTTATATAAATATATGCTCCTTCTAAGTTTGCTCCTCTCAAGCATGCTCCTTCTAAGTTTGCTCCTCCTAAGTTTGCTCCTCCTAAGTCTGCTCCTTCTAAGTCTGCTCCTCTTAAGTCTGCTCCTCTTAAGTCTGCTCCTTCTAAGTATGCTCCTTCTAAGTATGCTCCTTCTAAGTCTGCTCCTTCTAAGTTTGCTCCTCCTTAGTCTGCACCTTCTAAGTTTTCTCCTTCTAAGTCTGCTCCTTCTAAGTTTGCTCCTCCTAAGTTTGCTCCTACTAAGTCTGCTCCTTCTAAGTCTGCTCCTTCTAAGTTTGCTCCTCCTAAGTCTGCTCCTACTCTAACAGCCTCTTCAACAGTCTTTTTTAATGTATTATCTTCTTTTTCATATTCAAATAATATTGAACCTGTCCATTTATTTTTTATTTCAAATTTCACTTTACTCATTTTCTTACCTCCACTTTTTATAAATTAATTTTGACTTATCCCAATTTGCGCCGTAAATGCCCTTTAAATAGTTTTCTATGTATTCTTCGTATATTTTAATGTTTTGTCCAAAATCTTCCTCGTAATGGCATTTTGGGCATAATGTGACTATGTTCTCTTCTATGCCTAAACCTCCGTTGACTCCTTTTTATGAAATGTGCATTTGCACAACCTATTGGAACCCATTTATGACAAAAAATGCATTGGCCCATATCTCTTATCCATACTTTTTCTTTTGTTTTTTGTGATATTTCACAGGCTTTACTTCTTTTGCTCATTATTCCAACTCCTTAATAAGCTGTCTATTTCTGCTTTTGGTTTTGTTTCAATACCTACAGCTTGACAATCTTGTACAACTCCATCTATTAATCTACTCATTTGCTTAGAGTTAAAGGAACTAGAACCATAATAAGCATTTATAATCTTAAATTCTATATTACCTATATATTCAGTATCAGCTATTTCACAAAACCACGCTATTCCTTTATCTTGCCACATTATTTTAAATGTTTTTACATCTCTCGTTTCTATCCTGAAACGTCTAAATATTCCTAATTCTTTTACTCTTTTTTTATATTCTTCTATAGTATCTAAGTTTTGTAATTCACATAGTTCTTGTAAAAGTTTCCAGAAATAATTATTTGCATTTATACTTCTTTTTTTCTTTACTTCTTTTACTTCGTATTTCTTAGTCTTATCTTGCTTAAATAGGTACTGTATTATTTGTTCTATTGTTCCTACCATAGAGACCTCCTAAAATGGCAAGTCATTATCTTCTTTTATTTCTTCTTGTTGTTCTTCTTTTAAATCCTCGAATACTTGATTTTGTTCTTTTTCTTTAGCTTTTATAATTTCTTCTTGTATAATTCCTAAAGCTTTTTTTATTACTGGATCTGTTTTTTCATTTTTACTATAAAGCCAATCACAATATTGAGGATCTTGTTTTACTAAATCTCCTAATGTTGTACCTTTATATTTTCCAAAACTGATTTTTATTGCTATTGCTTGATCTATCGTCATTGCACTATTATCGTTTTCTTGTTGAATTAAATCCCCCATATCTTCTAGATCTTGTGTAAATACTTCGCTTAAACTTGCGACTTGTAAAACCGAATCAATAAATGCTCTTTTCTTTGCCATCTTTAAAATTGTATTTACTAAACTACAAATATCAGGATTATTTATTTTGTATTTTGTTCTTCCGTATTTGTCCGTTATAGGTTCGCTAAAGCCCGTATAATTCTCTGGAATATTGTCTACATTGATATATCTATACTTTTTTTCTTTACTATTACAGCTTCCTACGCCTTGTGCTACTGGTTGACCATTTTTAAACAAAGTACATCTAATATTGTATGAAAAAAATTCTTTATCATAATCTTCTGTTGTTTGTAAAAACTCATATTCTGGATTTAGTCCAAACAACATACATATTTTTTCTCCTCCTGGTTTTAGTAATGTTGGTTTACTTGTTCCTGGCACTTCTCCAAAATCGTGACCTTTCTTTAAAGTCTTTTGCACTATAATTTGCATTTGTGCTATTTTATTCATTGTTGTAGATATGTTATCTATATCTACAGTATCTATAATACTTAATGCATTTACTTCATTTCCCATCTTTTATTCCTCCTATTTAACCCTTAAATTTGTATTTGTTGTAATAATGTTTACTCCATCTGGTATTTCTCCAGTTTCTTTAAAATTCTCTTTTATTTTCATCTTATCTATTTTTACTGTTACGATTTCTTGCTTAAATTCACTAGGTATAGCTTCTTCGTTTATTATCTCCACACTTACTGGACTTTTTGCTACACTTATTGTCCCTAATCCTGTTTCAATTTTTGTTATTCCGTTATTTTCCATACATTCTTTTACATACTCTTTGAATTTACTATTTCTATTTTCTAGAGCTTTTCTTACATCAGAAATTCTTTTTTCTTCCGCTTTCATTGCCTCAATTGTTAACTCATTATTTCTTAAATACCCAATAATGTTTTGGCTCTTTTCCTGTAATAGCATTGTCAATTCTGCCTCTATTTTATTTTTGTCCTCTTCTGTTATTTCTTCGCTTTCCATTAGTGCTGGAAACGCACTAGTTATTTGATATAGACTTAAATTATTCATCTAATTTTCCTCCCTGACCTTTCTTATTTTTTCTTTTAATTCATCTGCGTATCTATAGTCTGAACTATCCCATGTGTCTTGCATTTCTAGCATATAATACGCATGTTCTAATTCTTCTAATGTTTCCATTTGACTTTCCTTCCCACCTTGTGTTATAATAATTACAAGGATTCATATATTTGAGTTTTTAGAAGTTATTTCGTTTTGTGTGACTGGATAACTTCTTTTATTTTGTCTAAAATAACTTTTTCATTGTCATATCTATTTTGAGTTGCTAAAGCTTCTACTCTATCAATAATTTGAATTAATTTAGTATTTTCATTAATTAGAATTGTATTATTATGTAAGTCTTGATTTCTTAATTCCTGTAGTTTCTGTACTTCTTCTGATTTTTCCTTTACCATTCTTGCTAGTTCTACATTTCTAGCACTTAATCTGTCATACTCTCTATTACTTCCAAACATACTATCACCTCCTTTACTTTATTAACCACATTAGAAACATTACAGCCCATATACTTGAAAAGCCTACTAATACTGTTCCCTTTGCTACAATTTTTCCTAATTTACAATAAAATTTATTGCTCATTTGTTTTTACCTCCTTCATTTTAAAAGTTGTGCTAATCTCTACATTTTCGTTAATTTCTATCCTTTCCATTAATGCTAAATAAAACTTTTCAAATTCCACATATAATCGCCTCCTCTCTCGTATCAGTCGTGTCGCCATTTGATTTGTTCGTTTATTATTTGATTTTGATATGGTTTACTTTTTATTTACCTCCGTGTATAATTGTGTTGGAAGGTGGTGTAATTAAATGTCAGAAGATATTTTAAATCGTGATACTTATAAATATCTAAAACTACTTTATAAAGAATATCGTAAAAGATTAAAAAATAATTCATCTGAACCTGATTATTTTGACTGTGCTGGTTTTAATAAGAAAACCTCTAAAATAAATGAACATGTTCTTAGAAAATCAATGTCTACATTATTTGAATTAAAATTTGCAAAACATTATACTGATGGTGGTTTTCTTCTTAACAATACTGGTATAAACTATATAGAAACACACTCAATAGGTTATCGTTTTAAAAAATGGCTCAGTTCAAATATCGTTTCTATAATTGCTTTGATTGTTTCTTTCTTCAGTTTGTGCCTATCCCTAATTTCACTAATATTAGACATATTAAAATAGCTATTTGAGAGATTAACACTCCTAATTCCATCCCTAAAAGAATTAGAGGTGTTTTTTGTTTTTCTTTTAATTCTTTATTTTGCTTTTTTAATCTTTCATTTTGACTTTTCAAACAATCTATTTCGTATTCTTTCATATCATCCCTCCTATGTGGTTGTGCTGTGCTTAGTTTTGTTTACTTTTACCTCTCACTTTGATATAATGTTTTCGAAAGTGAGGTGATATTATGAAACTCAATCAAGATTGTATTAGAGATTTGTTGCTATACCTTGAAGAAAACCTTAAACTTAATGACTATTTGTCTATTAGCAATATCTCTTTAAAAAATTATTCATCAGAAGAATTGCTATATACTGCTGACAAACTTTATGAAGCAGGCTACCTAAAATGTTCTAGAAAAGTATATGACAATACTGACTTAATGATTTTTGTATCCTCAATCACTTATAGTGGCCATCAATTCTTAGATAACATTCGTGACGATAAAGTCTTTGCAAAAACTAAATCTATTTTGTCTGGTTTTAAGTCGGTTTCTATAGATATAATCTCCGAAACTGCTTCTAAGGTAATAACAAATCTTATTAATCAACAACTTAATTTTTAGAAACTTGATTGCGCTTTTTAAACATTTCTAATGCTGTTTCACACTCGGCATTAGTTATTTTTTTGATTTCTTCGATTTCTCTTTCTACCAAATCTTTACAAGTTGGCAATGGCAATGTTGCATTTAAAATTATTTCTCTTATTAACAATGGTAGTTTTTTATATAAGTTTTCTTCTCTTTCTAGCTCTCTCTCTTCTTTTATGTGTTGTAAGTATCTATCTAGCTTAGTTGTATCCAACTCTACTGGAACTGTTATTGGTGTACTTGTATTTGACATCTCTTTTCCTCCTCTCTTTTGGTTGTGCTGTGCTTAATTTGACGGTTTAACCGTTAGTTCATTGCAAAAAAAATCAATATCATTATAATTAATTTCGTAATGTTCCTCTATCTTTTTTAAAACAGGAATATCTGGATAAGTAATCCCTCTTTCATAGTTTGCCAAAGTTTCTACACTAATTCCAATTTCTTTAGCTGCTTGTTCTTGCGTTTCTCCTTTATTTATTCTTATAGCTTTTAATGAATATTTCATCTTCTCACCTCTTTTCTGTAACGGTTTCTCCGTTTCGTTGTTTGTATTATACATCACGGTTTTTCCGTTGTCAATGTTTTTTCCGTATTTTTTTAATTTTTTTATTGATTTTTTTACGGATAAGTCGTATAATATTGACAGGAGGTCAGTATGAGCGATTTAGGTAATAAAGAAGTTTTCGCAAAGAACTTGCAATATTATATGAAGTTGAACAATAAAACCAGAAATGATGTTTGTCGAGATTTAGAGATTCCATATTCTACATTTACTGACTGGTGTAATGCAAATATTTATCCTAGAATTGATAAAATACAATTGCTTGCAAACTATTTTGGAATACAAAAATCTGATTTAGTTGAAAACAAAGAGAAAAGTAAAACAGATGCTTTAGGCAATCCAGTAGTTTCTCTTCCTTTAATTGGTACAGTAAAAGCAGGCTACAATTATTTAGCACAAGAGAATTGGGTAGGTACAGTCGATGTAGAAACTAGTTTAGTTGGAGACGGTAAAGAT
>CALXZF010000049.1 GCA_944393165.1 uncultured Clostridia bacterium | reverse complement strand
AATATATATATCCTATTTTTGATAAAAGGAGCAAACCAAGTTTATCTCAAGCGGCTTTGGAGACATTAGCTATAATTGCATATAATCCTAGAATTACAAGGGCAGAGATTGAAACAATAAGAGGTGTAAATTCAGACGGTACTATGTATAAACTTCTAGATTATAATTTAATAGAGGAAGCGGGAAAGCTTGATGCACCAGGTAAACCTATGACATATAAAACTACTAATGAGTTTTTAAAAATGTTTGGCATTTCTAATCTAAAAGAGTTACCACCACTTCCAAGATACAAATTAGATGAAAATAGACAAATCGTAATAGATGAAATTCTTGAAGAAAAAGAAGCGGAGGCTCCAATGCCCGAAAGGGAAAGTGAAGATAGTGTGGAAAAAACAGAAGATGCTTAAGTTGTAGATAGAGAAAGAAAGATATTCTATCTAAACCGTCAACCTGTGTAAATAGTAGGTAAAAAATAAATAGAAATTGGAGGAGAGACAAAATGAAACTTTCAAATTTAGGATTAGGAACAATGAGAATTAATAAATTAGATGATATGTATCCAGCGCAAGATATGTTAATGCAATCTGGACAATTAGTTCAATATGGAACAGGAATAATGGGATATGGCACAGTGCCATTGCTAGTAAAAAGAAATATAGAAAATGTTATAAGAGAATCGTTAAATGAAGCGGGAATGGCAGAAGTGCAATTACCAACTCTTCAACCAAAAGAGATGTGGGAAAAATCTGATAGGTGGAACAAATATATAGAAGAAGGAGTTATGCTTGTAGTTGAGTCAGATAAAGGAACTTTTTGTATGGCACCAACAGCAGAAGAGGCAGTATTAGAATTTGCTAGAGAAAAACTTAAATCATATAAACATTTGCCTGTAACACTATATCAGATTGGAGAAAAATACAGAAATGAAATTAGAAATAGAGGATACCTTTTAAGAGGAAAATCATTTTTAATGATGGATGCATACAGCTTTGATGTAGATAAAGAAGGATTAGAAAAATCATATCAAAATGTAAGAAATGCATATTTAAGAATTGCCGAGAAATTGGATTTGGAAATCTTGCCAGTTGTTGCAGATAATGGAGCAATGGGAGGCAAAAAAAGCGAAGAAATGATGCTTTTATCTCCAATAGGAGAAGATACAATATTATATGACCCAGTAAATAAGGTAGCATTAAATAAAGAAGTTTTAGAAAAAGAAAATTATGAAGAATATTTAAAAGAAGAATATGGAATAAATGATATTTCTAATTTTGAAGAAAGAAAAGCAATTGAACTAGGACATATATTCCAATTAGGAACAAGGTATTCTGACACAATGAATGCAAAATTCATAGATAAAGACGGAAAAGAAAAACCATATTTTATGGGATGTTATGGAATAGGTGTAAGTAGAATGTTGGCTGCAATTTATGAGTTATCTACAATCGAAAATAATGAAGGTAATGTAGAGGGAATATCATTGCCATATAATATTGCACCATTTAAACTACAAATAATTGCTAAAATGGATGATGAATCAAAAGTATTAGAAGCAAATAAATTATACGAAACATTGAAAGCAAAAGGAATTGAAACATTAATTGATGATAGAGAGAGCATAAATTTTGGAGCTAGAATAAGAGATGCTAAAGTACTTGGAACACCTTATATTGCAATATTTGGAGGAAAAGTAGAAAGTGGACATGTAGAAGTAGAAGAAACAAAAACTGGTAAAAAAGAAATTATGCTAGTAGAAGAACTTATAAACAAAATTAATTCCAAAATATAGTGTGAATTTTAGAAATAGATTTTAAGATTAATAAACTATAAAGCTAGCACAGTATTGATTAAAGTAAATTAAAAGGAATGAGCTCTGTGAATTACAGAATTCATTCCTTTTAATTTGCTTTTTTGAATTATAGGAAATTGTATTTCCCATAATTTAAAAATGGCTATAATCGCTGTCGCCTTTGAGATTTCCTCCTTGTAGTCGGAAACTCAAATCGGCACGAACAAAGAGCAACATTCGTCGCTTTGTTCTAAACTCAATTTAATCAAAAGATATTACATTTTGGTTTCGGTTTAATTTTGATTCTTTTCTATTAAATCAAATAAATTTATATTTCCTTCTATTACATCAGTATTATTCGAATTATTATTTTTTTCATTTTCTGTTTCTTTAGAAGAATTATTCTCTAGAATAGAATCTTCTTCACTGGGGTTTCTATTTATAACATCATAATTGTAAACATCTCTTGGAGAGCCGATTACAGAAGGAGTATTCGCATATGAATCTTCGTCTTGGGATGATGTGTCTGGAAAATCTTGTGTTAAAATTTCAAGAAGACTAGGATACATTGTACCTGCATGCTTTTTCCAATTTTCAACTATTTGCTTAGCTTGCTCACGAGAGCCAGCAAATGTTTTAACCTCGAAAAGACATTCATTATTTTCCATTATTTTGCAAGTTACATTATAATAATTCTCATTTATAGGAGTATATTCAGCTACGATTGAATTTTCTTCATTTACATCATCTAGGGTGTATTTTAAATTTGTATCTGCTTGTAGTTTTAGAATTCCTGGCAATATGTCTTCAGTAAGTTCTAATGTTCTTGCACCTTTTTCAGTAATGAAATACATTTGTTGTCCTTCTTTGGTATATGTAATTACAAATTCACTTTTTATTAAATCTAGCAAGAATTGTTGAAAATAGAAATAATTCATATCTAATACAGAAAGTACAATTTTATATAAAGCATTGTTGGTTATTGGTTTTTTTACATTCTCTAATATATATAAAATAAGAACTTTGCTTTCTGCTAAAGTTTCATCATTAGATGCTAGTTTCAAAAAATATCACCTCTAAACATAAATTTCGAAAACAATTATATCATAAATAGCGAAAAAATACTATGCTTTTTTGTGCATAAATGATATAATTTATAATAGATTACATAGTTAAGGGGAAATATAATGAAGAAAAATACTCTGTACGAAATACTGGAAGTAAGTGAAAATGCATCACAAGAAATAATAGAAAGAGCATATAAAACTTTAGCTAAAAGATATCATCCTGATCTTCAAGAAAACAAAGACAAGAAAAAAGCAGAAGAGATGATGAAGAAAATTAATCAAGCATATGATGTTTTAGGAGATAGAGTAAGAAGAGAAGAATACGATAAAGAGCTACAAGCTAAGAGAGAGCAAATGCAGAAAGAACAGTTAGAAAAACAAAAACAGCAAATTTATAGAGAGTATAATAACCAAAATAAATATTCGAATAATAAGCAGCCTGAGCAGAAAACAGAAAAGCAAGACAATGCAGAAGAGCAGGTATTTAAAACATTTGGTGAATATTTTAAATATATATGGAGTGTGATAAAAACCAAATGGAGAGAGAATTACAAAGATCTTTTTATAACAATTGTAATAATAATTATCATTCTTGTAATTCTTTGGGCAATGCCTCCAGTTAGGAATTCTTTAACAGAGTTTTATGAGGAAAATCCTTTCTTTAGAGCAATAGTAAATGTGGTTGTAGGAATAGCAAGGGGAATTTGGAATTTTATAGTTAGATTGTTTAGTTGGAATTAAGTAGCAAGTAATTGCAATTCACGGCCTTAGTTATTATTTTATTAAAAAGTAGAAATATTTTATAAAGTATGAGAATATGGAATGGAATGTGATTTGAGTTTGGTATTCTTGAAAAGTTTTGTTAGGGAATCTCACACACTTGTGAGGGCGCTGACAAAAATTCTTTTAGAATACCAACGAAAATCAGCTTGACCGACATATTCGAGTTACTTTATAAAATATTTCTACTTTTTGATTATTATAGATTTTGCTAGGCCATGAATTGCAACGGTAAATTGTTATTGCTAGTTAATTTCTCTAAAAAATTGAATAATTTTAAAAAAATAGTGATATAATTTATTTGAAAATTTATACTAAAACAAATGTGTATTTGTTTTAGGGAAAGGAAGAAAAATATGGATAGAAAAGTAAGAGTTGTGCAATATGGAACAGGAAAGATGGCAGTGTATACTATGCGATATGTTTTTGAAAAAGGAGGAGAAATAGTTGGCGCTGTAGATGTTAACCCTGGTGTAATAGGCAAAGACATTGGAGAAATAATGGGAGGAGAAAAAAGAGGAGTTACTGTTACAGATGCCAATAATGCAGAAACATTGCTTAAAGATTTAAAGCCAGACATAGTAATAGTTACAACAATGAGTTTGCTTAGTGATGTGGAAGATGCACTTATGTTATGTGCAAAATTAGGAATAAATGCTATAACAACCTGCGAAGAAGCATTTTATCCATTTAACTCAAATCCAACACTTACAAGTGAAATAGATAAACTAGCTAAAGAAAATGGATGTACAATTACAGGAAGCGGATACCAAGATGTTTATTGGGGAGAATTAATTAGTAGCATAGCAGGTTCTACTCAAAAAATAACAAAAATAAAAGGTAGTTCATCATATAATGTTGAAGACTATGGAATTGCTTTAGCTGAAGCACATGGTGCAGGACTTACTTTAGATGAATTTGATAAGAAGATTGCTGCTGTTGATAGAGTGAGTGATGAAGAAAGACAAAAAATTATAAATTCTGGAGAGTATAGCCCTTCATATATGTGGAATGTAAATGGTTGGTTATGTTCAAAATTGGGATTAACACCAATAAGTCAAACACAAGAATGTGTACCACAAACTTATAAAGAAGACATTAATTCATCTACATTAGGAATGACAATAAAAGCTGGAGATGCAACTGGAATGAGTGCAGTTGTTACAACTAAAACCAAAGAGGGAATTACTTTGGAAACACAATGTATAGGAAAAGTATATTCTAAGGAAGATTATGATAAAAATGAGTGGACAATAGAGGGAGAGCCAAACACAACAATAGTAGTATCTAGACCAAATACTGTAGAACTAACTTGTGCAACTGTAGTAAATAGAATACCAGATGTAATAAATGGAAAACCAGGATATGTTTCAACTGATAAATTGGATGAGCTAAAATATTTAGTAAACCCAATGAATGATTATGTAAGAGAGTAGAGGAAAGAGCGTGAACAAAAGGGAGTGTCCCTTTTGTTCACGCTTAGATATTTTTGATATCTCTTTTCTTAAATACTACACAGCTTATAACTAACATTATTATTAAATAAATCAAACAAATTGCTATGGAGAATGGTAAAGTTAATTCTTTAAATAAAGGTGTTCCGCCAAATAAATAGTAGCTTAAATCCCAGTTAGGAGTAACAAAGTAAATTATTTGTTTTATGTTATAATATAATGCAAATTGATTTATTAAGCTAGAAGCAATGTATCCTAAAAACGGTACAGCGACTGCTAAAGCGGTATTGGCAAATATTGTGCTACATGCAAATGCTAGTGCTACTAACAAAATATACATAGGTAATTTGCATAATCCAACTAAAGCAACATATGCGAGCAGATTCATGGTTTCTACTTTGTTTGTATCAAAATTGTATACAATAGCAGGAGTAGATAAACCGTCAAATCCATTTACTATTCCACCTACAACCAACTGGAATGCGTAAATAAATGAAATTGTAAGTACTAGTATAATCATACAAACAATAAATTTAGAAAGTAAAATTTTTATTCTACTGTATGGCTTTACAAGTAAGAGCTTAATTGTACCTCTATTAAATTCCTCACTTACAATAGAGCCAGCAATAACTATTCCCACAATTAATATGAATAATTCATAATTACCAAATAAATTTAAGAAAGTGTCTCTACTAAGTGAATCTAAAGAAATCATATTTTCTATATAATATCTATTTAAATTCGATTGTTCTAATGCATTTTGATAATATTGCAATTCATCAGAGTCCAAGTCATCTACATTTACATTTTGATAATCTCTTAAAGTAGATTGACTACTAGCATATTGTTCTAATGCATTATTTAAAAAAGTTTGGGCATAGCTAATATTTTTTTCAAGTCTCCATTCATCTACTTGCTTTTGTATTTGCAAGTCATATATTGTATCTTCTATTGAAGCAAGTGCTTGATTATCCGTTGCGTTTTCTTTAAGTACATATTGTTCTTCTAAAGAATTATTGATATTTTCCAAATCTTTATTTACGAAATATTTCCAGTCATCAGAATCCATTTTTTGAATAGCTGTATCCAATGAAGTTTTAGCTTCAGTATACGCTTCTTCTGTTATTTCGTTAGAATAATCATGTGTAACAATTGTGTTTACATAGTTGTTAAGCATGGTGTTTATTACATAAGCTTGCCAAGAATCATTGCCATATTTTTTGGTAAGTTCTAATAATTCAATTTGGCTTTTAGCCTCTATATATGTTGATAAATCTGCAGAATTATTTGAGTCTAGTGTAGATAAAAGATCTTCATAATATTCAATATCTCCTTCATAATAGTAGTAATATTGATATCCGTTATCTGTTATCTTAATCATAATATTTGAAAGTAAAATATATCCAACAATTATAATAAGCAAAATATATATTGTTTTTTTCTTAAAAATCTTTTTTAATTCATTCCCGATTAAATTAATCAATTACATTACCCCCTGTCTTTTTAAAGAATGCATCTTCTAGACTTATAACATCCTCTTTAATAGAATAAATTTTTATATCTTGTAAAACTAATTTCTTTATGATAAGAGGTATATTTTCTCTATCTGCATGAACTGAAATATGGTTATTATCTTCTGCATTTGACATATCTCCAATTATCATTCTAGCTTTTTTAGCATCATCTAGTTCAATAATATAATTTCCAGCAGATGCTTCTTTCTTTACTGTTTCCAAATCACTAGTTTCAACAATCACACCATTTTTAATAATAGATACTTTATTGCAAAAGCTCTCAAGTTCTGCTAAATTATGGCTAGAAATTAAAATACCCATATTTTCTTCTTTAGCAAGTTTTACCAAAAGATTACGCAAATCCTTGATACCTTCAGGGTCTAATCCATTAGTTGGTTCATCTAATATAAGTAGATTTGGTTTATGAAGAATTGCTTGAGCAACTCCTAAACGCTGCCTCATTCCAAGAGAATATTTTGAAACTTTATCGTGTATTCTGTTCTCTAAGCCTACCAATTTTATAACTTCTTCAATTCTTTTATCATCCACTCCTTTATATAAATTGGCAATTAGTTTTAAATTGTCGAGACCGGATAAATACATATATAAATCTGGATTTTCAATTATTGCTCCAACCTTAGCTATAGCTTTTTCAAAATTTTTCTGTATATCAAATCCATTAATTACAACATTTCCGCTACCTATTTTTTGAAGCCCAAGAATTAGTTTTATTGTGGTCGTTTTTCCAGCGCCATTTGGACCAATAAAGCCTAATATATCCCCACTACATATTTCTAAAGATACTCCTTTTAAAATTTCTTTTTTTCTAAAACTTTTATGCAAATTATTGCATTTTAAAATTGTATTTTGCATACTTAATACATCCCTTCCTTTCATAGAATAATTTATTTGCTACAAAGTATTCTAGCATTAAAATCTTAATAAGCAAGGAATAAAAACTTAAGAAATTATTAATTTAAACTTGCCCTTGTCTCAAGGCAAATATCATGATATAATACAATTGTCGAAAAAGGGAGGAAAGAACAACATAAAATGAGAATAAGATTTAAACCGTGGGCAAGGCCGGAATTAGAAGCAAGTAAGTTTTACATAGATAATCCAGAAGAATATAAAGGAAAATGGAAAGAATTATTTGGTAATAATAATCCAATTCATTTGGAACTAGGATGTGGAAAAGGAGGATTTATTTCTCAGCTTGCTGTGTATAATCCAGATATAAATTACATTGCAATAGATTTGGTGGATGCAATGTTAGGACTAGCTAAAAGAAAAATAGAAGAAGAATATCATATGGCAAATCGAGAAATAGATAATATATATATCACAAGATACGACATAGAAAGAATAAATAATATATTGTCTAAAGAGGATAATATACAAAGAATTTATATAAATTTCTGTAATCCATGGCCAAGGGGAAAACACAGAAAGAAGAGATTAACTCACACAAGGCAATTAGAAAAATACAAAGAGTTTTTGGCAGAAGATGCAAAAATTTATTTTAAAACAGATGATGACAATTTGTTTAATGATAGTATAAAATATTTTGAAGAATCTGGTTTTAATATAGAAAAATGCACATATGATTTAGAAAACGAAACAGATTTCTGGGAGAATATTGAAACAGAACACGAAAAAATGTTTAAAGAACAAGGAATTCATATTAAAGCTTTAATTGCAAGTTTTAATAAACAATAGGAGGAATTAATGGATCTAATTAATAATATTATAAATTTTTTTAGAGGAATTACTGAAGCACAAATAATTGATTATGTAATTGCACTAATAATTATTTTAATTTTTCTCATATTAAGTGCACCTTTGTCATATTTAATTATTAAGATGTTTAAGTTTAGAGAAAAAGATAAATTAGTAATTAAAAATAATCCATTTTATAAACCTTTAAAAGCTTTATTTATTGTAGTGGGAATATATTTGGGAATACTTGTTATAAAACTTCCTGAAAATGCTATGATGATATGTAAAAAAATATTCCAAATTACTGTTATATGTATAGCTGCAAAAGGTTTGGTGAATCTTGTTGACCCTAAAACTGGTATTATCAAAAGAATGAGAAATGATGATGCTCCTGACGGAAATAAAACTGTAGCTAATTTTACAAGCAAAATCCTTAAATATGTAATATATATTGGAGCAGGACTTTTAATACTTACTGTTTTTGATATTAATCCAAGTAGCTTAATAGCAGGTCTTGGAGTAGGAAGTGCTGTAGTGGCATTAGCAGCACAAGACTTTGTGAAAAACCTAATATCTGGTTTTTCACTTATGGCAGATAAACCATTTCTTGTTGGCGATTGGATTGAGGTTGGAACAGATCAAGGAACAGTTGTAGAAACATCATTTAGATGTACAAAAATACAAACATCAGATAATACAATTGTAACAATTCAAAATTCAGTATTTACAACAAATAATGTTATAAACTGGTCAAGAATGAAACAAAGAAGATATTTACTTAATGTAAAACTTCCATTAGAAACAAATGTTGACCAAATACAAAAAATAACAGATAAAATAAGATTTGTTTTAATCAATAATGAAGATGTTGAAAAAGATACAATACAAGTTCGATTTGATACCATAGGTTTAGATTCAATGAACATTATAATATACATGTATACAAATTTAGTCGATTACAGTAGCTATTTAGCATTTAGAGAAAAAGTAAATGAAGACATATTAAAAGTGCTTGAATCAGAAAATATTAAAATGGCATATCCTGGCCAAAATGTATATGTACATAGAGTTGATGATGAAGAAAAAATTGAAGAGCCTAAGGATGAATAAACGAACATTCAATATAAGTTTGGAACAATAATTAATAAATTGAAAAAATCTAGATTTCATATATTCTTATCTAGAACACTTCGAAAAATCAGTGTATATTTTGTATTTTCTGTTTTCGAACCTTTGGCAGCGTACAAACCGTAAATGCTCAAATTCTTTTCGCATAACAGTTTGTAGACTTGTCGGTCCCCACCTTTAGCACTCAAACAGAAATAAAAAATATACACTGATTTACATATTAATATCACCTGTAAATTATAACTAAAGCATTTAATTCAAATAATAGAACTTTTAAAATTCATAAAATGGACACAATGAGGTGCTATAATATAACAGAAATATTTATAAAACGAAAGGATTGAATCTAATGGGAGATATAACAGTTCTAATAGTAGATGACGAATCAAGAATGAGAAAATTAATAAAAGATTTTCTAATGCAAAAAGGATATGGAATATTAGAAGCAGGAGACGGAGAAGAAGCCCTACAAGTTTTTGAAGAAAATCAAAATAAAATAAACTTAATTTTGCTTGATGTAATGATGCCAAAATTAGACGGTTGGTCAGTACTTCGCCAAATTCGCCAAACATCAAAAGTTCCAATTATCATGCTTACAGCAAGGGGTGAGGAACAAGATGAATTATTTGGCTTTGAATTAGGTGTAGATGAATATATTTCAAAACCATTTAGTCCCAAAATATTGGTGGCAAGAGTTGAAGCAATATTAAAAAGAACAAGTCCAGAAGTAAACAAAGTAAAAGACTATGGAGGAATTGTAATAGACCCAGAAGGAAGAACTGTAACTGTTGACGGAAAACAAATAGAGATGAGTTTAAGAGAATATGAACTTCTAAAATACTTGGTAGACAATGCGAATATAGCGTTATCTAGAGATAAAATTTTAAACAATGTATGGAACTATGACTATTATGGAGACTCTAGAACTATTGATAGCCACATAAAAAAAATAAGACACAAACTAGGAAAGAAAGGAAAATATATACAAACTATTAGAGGAATTGGATATAAATTTGAAATTAAATAAAAGGCCAGAAGGTGCTTCAAGAAAGGAAATATTTAAATGGAGAAATTAAAGAACAATTTTAAATCTGTACGATTTAAGCTATTTTTTAGCATGTGCATAATAATAGCTGTAATTGTAATTTGCTTGGTTATTATAAATAGTGCAGTTTTAGAATCATTTTACTTGTATTCCAAAACCAAAACTGTTAGAGGAGTATATGACAAAATCAATAATTACTATAACATGAACGGAAATGATGAAAACTTGCAAGAAGAATTAAGAAGAATAGCATTTAACAACAATTTTGATATATTTATAGAAACAAATGAAAATGTTATTGTTTTTAGTACAGATAAAGACCTATATACTACAATAGATATGATAACCAATGCACGAGAAAACATAAATGAAAAAAATGTTATTTATTCGGATTCTAACATAAAAATATCTAGAATAAATGACCAATATAATAATATTAGTTATATTTTACTTTCTGGAAACTTAGATAATGGCTATAATTTATATATAAGTATACCTGCTGTGCCAATAGAAGAAAGTGTACAGATTTCAAACCAAGCTTTAATTATTATAGGAATAATAATACTTTTAATATCTTCATTTATAGCATCATATATATCTAAAAAATTTACTGCACCAATAGTGCAATTAAATAGTATAACAAACAAAATGGCAAGACTAGACTTTAGCCAAAAATATAGAATAGCAGACACAGACGATGAAATAAATGAGCTTGGAAAAAATATTAATACAATGTCAGATAAGCTTGAAGCAACCATTAAACAATTAAGAGAAAACAACTCAGAATTGGAAAAAGATATAGAGGAAAAATCTAAAATAGACGAAATGAGAAAACAATTTATTTCAGATGTATCACATGAGTTAAAAACCCCAATAGCTTTAATACAAGGCTATGCAGAAGGTTTAATAGAAAATGTAAATACAGATGATGAATCTAGAAAATTCTATGCAGAAGTAATTTTAGATGAATCAAATAAAATGGATACACTTGTAAAACAATTGCTAGAACTTATGAAACTAGAATATGGAAAAAGAGAATTTAACAATGCCAACTTTAATATAGTTGAATTAATAAATGAAGTTATACGAAAATGCAATGTAATGATAAACGAAAAACAAATAAATATCGAACTAGACTCCAGCAAACAAGTTATGGTATGGGGAGATGAATTTTATATTGAGCAAGTAGTTACAAACTATTTTACAAATGCAATAAAACATTGCATTGATGTAAAAGGCGAAAAGAAAATTACTATAACAATAAAAGAAAAAGATGAAAATGGAAAGATAAGAGTGTCAGTATTTAACACGGGAAATAATATTGCAGAAGAACATCTTGATAAAATCTGGGGAAGATTTTACAAGGAAGATAGCTCAAGAAATAGAACAGACGGAGGCACTGGAATAGGTCTAGCTCTAGTAAAAGCAATAATGAATAATTACAAGAATGATTATGGCGTAACAAATAAAGAAAACGGAGTAGAGTTTTATTTTGAGTTAGATACAAGTAAGATAGAAGGCTAAAAATAATATTGACAGAGGATTTAGAGTTTAATATAATAGAGATACCAAAGATGTATAAAAAAGAACAGGGAAAAGGAGACAAATTAATAGAATGGCTTGCATTTTTGGAAAATCCAAATAGTGAAGAGGTGCAAAAATATATGAAGAAGAATGAGAGCATGAAAGAGGCAAGAGAGAAGTTAGACAAAATGAGTCAAGATGAAAAAGTAAGAAGAATAACAGAACTAAGACAAAAAGCACTAATGGATGAGAGAGAAGCAGAATATACAGGATATAGTAATGGACTAGAGGAAGGAATTAAGCGCGGAATTAAGCGTGGACATAAGGAAAATAACATACAGGTAGCGAGAAAAATGAAAGAAAGAGGATTAGACATCAATTTAATAATGGAGATAACAGAGCTAAGCAAAGAAGAAATTGAAAAACTGTAAAAAGTAAAAGCATAAAAATAGTAAACAGTTAGAGTAAATTAAAGAAAGAAAAAATAAAAAGTGTGGTAAATATGGAAACAATAAAACAAAAGAAATTATAAAATTAGATAAATGTAATAGTTATTAAACAAACAAAAAGCACTTTTTGTCGAATTGTGTCGATGAAAAGTGCTTTACAAATATTGTAAAATGTAGTAAGATATACATGAATTAAAAATTGCAATTTTTATCAAAGATTTTTGTTTCAAAAAATCAAAAAATATCTAAGAAAAATGTTTTAATCAACAAATTTAATCAAATTTATCTTTTATCTTTTATTCAATATTTTTAGAAATCTTAGGAAATCCAATAAAAAGTTATTAGATAATTACAAAGGCAGGTGTATTTTATGTGCTAAATTATTCAAAACGATGCATTAATACAATAACAATTTGTGTAACTATGTTTATTTGTGTAATTTTATTCATTATTCTAGATGCATGCATTTTAAATTCAGGAGAAGAAAAGTACAATCAAAATATTTCTTCATCTTTTATAAAAATCGATAAAACTCATGCAAACAGAGGCGATTATGAAGCTGTAAAAGTTAATGATGTATTCTTGAAATTAATGCAAGTTGCAGATATTTATGAAAATGCAAATATACGAATAGACGATGAAGCAACATATGACAATAACGAGGGAACAATAAATGGAATAGATGTGAACTCTAAATGGAGAATAGAAATACCAAAGATAGGATTAATAGCACCAATAAAATCTGGTACTAATCAAAATGTGCTTGCAACAGCAGTTGGCCATTTTGAAGGATGTACAAACTGGAATGGAAATGTACCTCTTGCAGGACATAATAGAGGATATAATTGTAATTTCTTTGAAAATATAAAGAACCTAGAAATAGGAGATAAAATTATTTATTATACAGACAAAGGCAAAAGAGAATATCGAGTTGTTGTAAGCACAATAATTCATCAAACAGATTGGAGTTATATACAAAATACAGAAGATAATAGGATAACATTGATTACATGTGTTGAAAACATGTACGAGTATAGAAGATGTGTTCAGGCCGTTGAGATTATTTAAAGAAAGGATGATGCGAAAACATGAAAATAAGTAAAATAATTGCCATTTTCTTAGTATTAATTACATTAGCAACAACATTTTGCATGCTTCAGCCACAATCAAAAGCAGCTACATACATTATAGATGAGGCGGATTTGTATTCAAAAGGTGAACTTGTTTGTTTTACATATCAAAACATATTGGTTGGCGTAGAATTTGTTGTATACAAAAAAGATGGAGTTGAATATCCGGCATATTGTTTAAATAGGAATTTGCCAGGAGTTACAGAAGACGAGGAATATAGTGTATCTGTGGACAAAGTAGTTAATAATAGCAAAATATGGAGAGCAGTCACAAATGGATATCCATTTAAAACAGCAAAACAGTTGGGATGTAATAGCGATATAGAAGCTTTTGCAGCAACTAAAATGGCTGTATATGATGCAATGTATAACTACGATTGGGATGACTTCAAAGGAAGAGATGCACAGGGAAATAGAGTAGTAGCTGCTGCCGAAAAAATATCAAAAGCAGCAAGAAGTTCGACTGCTACAAAACCAGTGTCAGTTGTGGATGTTAAAACCGATGATACAAAATGGGAAATGGATAACAAAGACAAAAATTATGCTAGTAAAACATTTTATGTAACAACAAATGTTGATAGTACAAAATATGATGTAAAACTTAATAATGTAGAAATTGAAAATGTAAAAGTTGTAGATGAAAATAATAATGAAAAAACAAGTTTTAAAACAGGAGAAAAATTTAAAGTACTTATTCCAATAACAGAAATGGACAAAGCTGGTGAATTTGAAATAGAAGTCACAGCGGACATGAAAACAATGCCAATATTATATGGAGATTCTGGAGATAGCGGTAAGCAAAGTTATGCTTTAGCAGCTGGTTACTATGAATTTGAAAATAGTACGCTAAAAGTAAAATACTTGGAAAATACTACAAAAATAGAAATTGTAAAAAAAGATGCAGAAACAGCTGAATCTCTAAAAGGTGCAAAATTTAATATATTAGATGAAAACAAAAACATAGTTTACTCAGATGTAACAACAAATGCAGAAGGAATTGCAACAGTAGAAAATATTATGCCAGGGAAATATTATATACAAGAGATAAAATCACCAGAGGGATACACAATGTACGATGAATTAATTGAAATTGATGTAGAACTAAATCAAAAATATACAGTTAACATCAACAATTATGAAGAACCAGAGAATGAAGAAAAACAAGTTGAAGATAATGATAAAACTGTTACAGGCAAAAAAGAAATATTTTTGCCAAGAACAGGATTTTAGAACTAAAGAATGATTTTGAAATGCATAAACTAACTCCTTAATTGTATTAAAAAAATACAAAATTTAAACAAAAGCTAAGTTATATAAAAATTTATTTTGGCAATAAAAATGGTTTGGAATTGGCAAGCTCTGCTTTTTAAAAGTTAGAGCTTGCTAGCTTTTTCAAATATTTTATTGGGATTTAATCCCGAATTTGCAAAACATTCAATAGAATTTATAAAATCCCT
>CALXZF010000048.1 GCA_944393165.1 uncultured Clostridia bacterium | reverse complement strand
TAAGAGGGTTCTTTTTTATCTTTCTAAATCCCGTTCTTTTTCTCTTTCTTCGTGTCTAGTTTGTTTTTCTGAAGGTAAAAAGTATTTGTTTACTTTACATCTTTCCCTATAACAATTAGCATTATATCATGTATTTTTTATTATAAATTCAAAAAAAGATGAGGCGGTTAGGTCTGTCCCTCCGTCTCATTTTTGGGACAAATGCCCCGTCCCCCTGTCCCAGTCCTTGTATCACAAGGACACAAAGGACTGATTTTTCTTCTTAAAAATAACTACTCTATATTCCATAATGTACAGCCATCTTGTTCTTTTTCGCTATCTACAAGCGAGACTCCAGCCCCCAGAGAAACTACGGGGCGAACACCACGAGAATTACCATATTGGTAACCATGTGAGTATGACAAACTTATTCCGAGCAATATGGCCATCGCGCACATATCTGGAGCCAAAATAGGCACAATCAGTTCCGGTATATACATATATTGAACCAATCCAATATTCAAAATCACTCATTAAATCGGTATTTGATGAATTTGCTCCTGTACTGCTATTTGTAAATAACATTTTGTATGCTGTGCTATCTGTACTTATTCCTACTGTCTCCCCACTTGAATCATCAGTTAATGTGTTTGGATAGTAATTATAATAATTACTTTGCAATTCAGTTATCTCTTGCATTGTATCTGTCGTTGCATCCCCTGTGTATGGTGAACTTTTCCAGCCTGATTTCTCCTCATACCAATAGAAACTATTTCCATATAGACTATTATTATGATCTGTAGTTAATTTATCTTCTAGCCCATTTTCAGCTCTACAATATGGCAAAACTGTTCCGTCCCAATAATATGTTACTCTATTTCCATATTCATATAAAGCACCTGCCCCATACTTTGTTCCGCTTCCTGTTTGTTCTGGGTCGTATACTCCTACATTATTTGGATTATATCCTGTTATTTTGTTTATATCTTCTACTGTTATACTTCTTGCACCTGTTGCCCCTTGGCCATTTCCATATATTGCACATATTTTTTCTAATTCATCTACTCCATTTTGATATCCTTCTTGTCCTCTTAAATAAAAGAAATCTCTATTTGCTGTTGTATTTGTATATCCGTCTTCTAATGGAACAAAATCTTCTGATACTATTAAAAGTTCTCCTGTTTCTTCATCTGCTCCTAATACTCTCCAACCATATTGATATTCTGATGCTGTGAATGTTTGGTCTCCATATCCGTTACTTGCCTCTGGTGATGTATATTTTGCATCTGTTGTGGTACAATCATAATTCACATAGTCTCCTATTGCTAGAGTTACTCTTCCATTTGTCACATCTCCATTTTCATCATAATGCCATTTTCTTAGCACATCTGCTATATATGCATCTACATTTGCTAAAGATTCGTCTGTGTATGCTGTGTCATTTGAGTAATAAGCTCGTGCATCTTCCGCTCTTTTTATTAGTCCATTATCCCCAAATGCCATATTAATAGCTATTACTGATAATATAATAATAATCAAAATTGTGATTACTAATGCTATTAAGGTAATACCAGTCTCTTTCCTTAGCTCTGTTATTTTTCTTTTCATGTTCTTCTCATCCCTTACTGATTTTTTCTTACTTCTTTTGTTTCTCAGCATAATTTTCCTCCTTCTATTTTACTCTGTTTTTTATTTTGATTTCTTTTGCAATTAACTTTTTAAAACTTTCTAAATCTTTGTAAATACCGTTTAATTCTATTTTTAGTATTCACTTATTTTTGTTTTTTATTCATATAAGTTGATTTACTTTTAGCTTACATTCATTTTATACTTTTGGTATGTTTTTATCAATACTTTTAGTTGTGATTTTTAATTTGTCAAATTTTTGTAACATTATTGTAATCTTTTTGTAACAATTTATTAAATTTTTGAACTTTTTTAAATTGGTTATATTATTTCTTTATATAATTTGTCGAATTTTGTATTTCAGTTTGTATTTTTATTTTTTATAATATTTGTTTCTCTTCATTTCTCTTCGTTTTGATTTAACTACAAAAAGGACAGGCTATCATGTAATAGATTGATTATTTCAACACATCTACTACATGCTAGTCTATCCTTTTTATGTTCTGCCCTATTTTTTATTATATTACTAAATTGTGCTTTTTGAGCACATTTATCGAAGTCAATTGGCTTAAATTTAGGCTCTCTCTCTCTCTCTCTCTCTTACAACCTCAATGGTTTTATAGTTTTTCGTTTCTTTTGTTGTCATAATATTTGCTCTCCTACTTTAAATTTTTATTTTACTTTTATTATCTCTATATTTCATTATTACTTTCTTATTTTACTATATTTGT
The DNA here is from genome assembly GCA_944393165.1 of uncultured Clostridia bacterium. The sequence goes on along the minus strand of CALXZF010000048.1, from coordinate 272 downwards.
TTTTTCAAATCAATAGAGCAATGATAAAAATTATTAACAGATACTCATTCTTTCATTAGAAAATGAGTATCTGTTATTTTGTATGTCCCTATTATTAGGATAGTTATTAGTATAAATTTTATCCTTTTTCATATATTTTTCTTTTCATATTGCCATTTCTCCTTTATTATCACGAAATCAAGATTTTTGCATGCTTGTTTTATCACGAAATCAAGATTTTTATATGTTTATTTTATCACGAAATCAAGATTTTTGCAAATTTTTTCTATGTT
>CALXZF010000047.1 GCA_944393165.1 uncultured Clostridia bacterium | reverse complement strand
TACAAATAACATCATATTTGTCAACTGTATTTGTAGCAGTTAGCGGTTGTCTAACTATAACTTTTAATGTTTCTGTTCCTAAATATTCATCTATATCTTTTCCGTTTATAGTAATTTTTCCATTGCCTTCTACTAATCTAACTCTAGCGATAGAACTTTTTCTTCTTCCAGTACCATAAAACACTATTTTATCTGTTTTTGCTTTAGGCATTTTAAAATCCTCCTTTAATTATATTAAAATTTCCAAACTTCTGGTTTTTGAGCAGCATTTTCATGCTCATTACCTGCATATACTCTTAATTTTTTTAGCATTTGTCTTCCTAAGCTATTGTGTGGAAGCATACCTTTTACAGCACGCATCATCATTTGCTCAGGGCTTTTATTTAATAATTCTCTAGCAGTAGTTTCTTTCATTCCACCAATATATCCAGAATGATTTCTGTATATTTTTTGGTCTAATTTTTTTCCAGTTAAAACAACTTTGCTACAATTTAATATAATTACATGATCTCCAGTATCTAAGTTTGGAGTGTAAGTTGGTTTATGTTTTCCTCTTAATAATTTAGCAGCTTCTGTAGCAACTCTTCCTAGAGGTTTATCAGCTGCATCAATTATGTACCATTTTCTTTCAATTTCACTTTTTTTAACACTATATGTTGTATTATTCATGGTAATATGTATCCTCCATTTCATTAAATAAATTTTAAAATATATATGAAACCATTGCAAAAGCTACCGGGGAGAAGCTTTAAGCTAGGTCATATTCAAATTAATGCTATAATATTTTATAACAAAAAATGCCAAATGTCAAGCAAAATACAAAAAAATGCTTGACATTTATGTAAAAATGTTGTAAACTAATATAGTCAAATCAAGCAGAAGCAATCCACTTCTCACCTTAACTATTAGGAAAAGGTTAGAAAAATGAATAAAAGTTAGAAAAATGAATAAAATGTGAATAACTAATTTTAAAAATTAGTTATAACTGTAAATATTCGTGGGTTGGTTTGTCTGTGACAAATCAATTTTTTTGTGCAAAAGCACATATTATTTGGAGGTGTTTTATATAAAACAAGAATTACCTATTAATGAACAAATTAGAGCAAGAGAAGTTCAAGTAATTGATGAAAATGGAGAAAAGAAAGGACTAATGAAACTTAATGATGCTTTAGACTTGGCTTATGACAAAAAGTTAGATTTAGTATTAGTAGCACCAAATGCTCAGCTACCGGTTTGCAAAATAATGAACTATGGCAAATACAAATTCGAACAAGCGAAAAAAGAAAAAGAAGCTAAGAAAAAACAAAAAGTATTTGAAGTTAAGGAAATTAGAATTACACCAAACATTGAACAACATGATTTTGAATTTAAAGCAAAAAATGCAAGAAAGTTCATTGAAGACGGCAACAAAGTAAAAATAACTGTAAGATTTAGAGGAAGAGAACTTAACTATGTAAAGCTTGGTGAAAACAACTTAAACAAATTCATAGAAGCTTTATCAGATATTGCAGCTCCAGAAAAGAAAGCTACATTGGAAGGGAAAAACATGTTCATTATATTAGCTAAAAAAGTTGAAAAATAATGCTTTATAAAAAGCTTATCTAAAACAAAGCTATGTAATGAGATTAATTTAAGCTTATAAATATATTAATAATATATTTTATATAATAAAAATCATAAGGAGGAATAAATTATGCCAAAGTTAAAAACTAATAAAGCAGCAAAGAAAAGATATAGTTATACTGCTACAGGAAAAGTAAAAAGAACAAAGTCAAATAGAAGACATTTACTTGCAAATAAAACTTCAAGAGCAAAATCAAGAGGGAAAGTTATGGATGCATATGCAGACAAAACTTGTGAAGCAGGAATCAAAAGATTATTACCATATGGAAAGTAAAATTCAAATGAAAAGCGGCGTCTTGATTTGAATTTGGAAAAGATATAAAATGAAAAATTTAAGGAAGGTGAATAAGAGAAATGGCAAGAGTTAAAACAGCAATAATTACAAGAAAAAAACATAAAAAAGTATTAAAAAGAGCAAAAGGATATTTTGGAGCAAAACATTATAGATTCAGAATGGCTAAACAAGCTGTTATGAAATCTGGAATGTATGCTTATGTAGGAAGAAAAGACAGAAAGAGCAATTTTAGAAAATTATGGATAGCTAGAATAAATGCTGCAGCTAGAATGAATGGCTTAACATACAGCAAATTAATAGCTGGTCTAAAAAAAGCTAATGTTGTAATAAATAGAAAAATGCTAGCTGAACTTGCAGTAAATGATCCAAAAGCATTTACAGAAATTACAGAAATAGCAAAAAAAGCATAATGTTAATGAAAAAATATTAATAAGGACAAAGGTTATATAGTTACCTTTGTCCTTTAAATATGTATAAATGTCCTAGTAGAAGGTTGGTAAAATAATTTTGCCAACCTTTTTATGTAGTATTTGAGATGCAGTTAGTGTAAAAGATAGTTTTGGAAAAATAACACTAGTTGACAGCATAAAACAACTAAAATATAATATACATGAAGTAATATAGGTTAAATATTTAATAAAAGGAGAGAATTTTAATGCGAATAGGAATAGATATAGACGGAGTTGTAATAGATACAGCAAAGTTTGTTGCAGATTATGGCACAAAATTTTGCTATGAAAATGGAATAGAATATAAAATAAAAGACGATGAATATGGGGAAGATAAAGCACTTGGAATATCATATGTAGATGCTGAAAAATTTTGGAATAAATATTTACCATATTATGCAATGGAATATAAGCCTAGAGAGTTTGCGGTAGAAGTTATATCAAAACTTAAGGAAAGCAACGAAATATACATCATAACAGCAAGAAATGAAGAAGGCTTCACAGAAGAATATTATGGGCATATGCAAGAAATAGTAAAAGAATGGCTTAGGAAAAATGAAATTAATTATGATAAATTAATCTTCACAAAAGGAAGCAAATTACCATATTGCCTTGAAAATAATATTGATGTGATGATAGAAGATTCACCAAAAAATGTTACTGATATATCTAGCAAAGTAAAAGTTCTATGTTTTGACAATTCGTATAATAAAAATATAGAAGGAAAAAATATAACAAGAGTATATAGCTGGTATGATATATTGAGTAAGCTAGCGTGAACGAAATGGAGTGACCATTTCGTTCACGCCTATTTAATTTACTGTTTCTTTATTTTTGGTTTGGCGATTAATGAAGCAATATAACCAAAGAAAATAGCAGCAGCAATTCCACCAGCAGAAGCTTTTACTCCTCCAATGAAAGCACCTAAAAGACCTGATGTTTGAGCTTCTGTAATTGCACCTTTAGCTAGGTTTGCACCAAATCCAAATAAAGGAACGGTCGCACCACAACCAGCAAAATCAATTACATATTGATATATTCCAAGAGCACCTAATATTACACCAGCTGTTACAAATATAACCAATATTCTCGCAGATGTTAGTTTGGTTTTATCTATTAATATTTGACCTATAATACATATAAGGCCTCCAACCACAAAACATCTTAACATTTGCATCCAATCTATACTTTGTAAAAATTCCATAATAATTTAGTCCTTATATACATATTTAGGTTTTTGATTAAGGAGAAACCTATAAACCTATTTGCACCCATATAGTGCTTGCATTAGTTTTCTAAGTTTTCAATTGCTACAGCATGAGCAATTCCAGGAATACTTTCGCCTTGTTGACTGCTTGTAGAATTCATTAAAGCACCTGTTGCAATTAACAAAAGACGATTGATTTTTTTCTCCTTTAGCATTTTATAAAAATATCCTGAAAATACAGAACCAACACATCCGCAACCACTTCCACCAGAATGAGTGTCCTGAGTCTCTTTATCAAAAATTAATACACCGCAATCATTATAATTATTTTTAATGTTATAGCCTTTAGTTTCAGCCATTTCAGTTAATATTTCTTTGCCAACATGTCCTAAATCTCCTGTAATTATTGCATCATAGTAACTTGGCTTTCTGCCAGTATCTTGCAAATGAGCAATCAATGTATCTAGCGCTGCAGGTGCCATAGCAGCTCCCATGTTGTTTGCATCTTTAACACCCATGTCAATTATTTTTCCAGGTGTAACATATGTTATTTGAGGACATTTTCTCCCTAGATTGTTATTAGAAAGAATGGCAGCACCAGAGCCAGTTACGGTCCATTGAGCAGATTGAGGTCTTTGATTTCCTAATTCTAATGGAAATCTAAATTGCTTTTCTGCACTACAGAAATGGCTTGATGTAGCACAAAGAACATTTGTGGCAGCTCCACCGTCTACAAACAAACTTCCAAGCCCCATTCCTTCAACAAAGGTAGAACAAGCACCAAATATGCCGAAGAAAGTAATATTGAAATCCCTCAATCCAAAGCTTGAAGAAATACATTGATTTAATAAATCTCCAGCAAAACAATAATCTATGCTATTACTAGGCACACCAGATTTGGCTATAACAGAATTTACATTCTCTTTAATAATTTTACTTTCAGCTTTTTCCCAAGTTTTTTCTCCCCAAAATTCATCTTCTAAACATTGGTCAAAATATTTTGCAAGAGGTCCTTCAGCTTCTTTAGGTCCAACAATAGAAGAAGTTTCTACAATATATGGAGGAGTTGCAAGCATAATAGTTTGATTACCTAATTTTCTCATATATAACCTCCTAAATTAAAAAATCATACAAAAAATGTAGCAATAATTCCAACAATAACCGAAGCTGAAATACCATACACTAGTACCGGTCCAGCAACAGTAAACATTTTTCCGCCAACGCCCATTACAAATCCTTCTGATTTATACTATATAGCAGGAGAAACTATGGAATTGGCAAAACCAGTTATAGGAACAAGTGAACCTGCACCAGCAAATTTACCAATCTTATTAAAAAGATTTAGTGCTGTAAGTAAAGCAGCAAGACCAATTCAAGTAATATATACAATTGTAGAACATGCAGTATCCTCTAGTCCTTTATATTTGCAAAAATCAAAAATTATTTGTCCTATAGAACATATAAGTCCACCAACCCAAAAAGCATTAAAACAATTCTTTAAAATAGGGGAGTTGGGAGATTTTTTATCTACATAATCCAAATATTCTTGTTTTGTCTCAATTTCTTTCATAGTTAAAATCATTCCTTTCTTAAAAAATTTAATCTCTATCTCTATCTACAACAAAAGATAAATCTAAATCAACATAATATTGAATTAGCTTATGTCCGTCAATTTTTGCCCTTTGGTCAAGAACCCTTACAGATGTTAAATAATCTATTGTTTTAGAAGCTTCTGCAACAGCCTTTACAACAGCATCTTTCCAAGAAACATTTGATGTTCCAGTTATACTTAAATGTTTTTCTATACCCAATTAAAATCAACCTCCAATTTAAATAAATTCACTTATATAATTTCCAATAATTTTCAAATTATACAAAAAATAAATAAAACTTTGAAATTGATTATGGGTAAAACGGAAATATGTATAGAGAGATAGATAAAAATAATCTGCGAAAGTAGTATAATTATAAATTAGCACTGATACTTCAAAAAATGATATTTACGAATTAGAAATAATAAATAAAAAAATGTAGGATTAAACCTACATTATTACGCGTAATAAAATATATATAATTATGATTATTCATAACTTAAGCTCTAACAACTTTTCCTGAGCGTAAGCATTTTGAACATACAGATATAGTCTTTGTGTTACCGTTTACTACAGCTTTTACTTTTCTTAAATTTGGTTTGAAAGTTCTAGATGTTCTTCTACTTACATGAGAACGAGCTATACTTATTTTATTTCCGTGCTCCATTTGTTTTTCCGCAAACTTCACATTTTGCCATGATTCTGCACCTCCTATTTGCATAAATAAAATTGACTATTTATAAGTTTATCATAAAAATGGGAAAATTACAAGGGTTTTTGAAAAATATTATGGTAATATGAAAGAAATGTGATAATGTCTTAAGTAAAGAAATGAGAAAATGTCCCAACTAAAAAATATTTGTTCTCTTAAATGATATAATTAAAAACATCATTTAAAACTAAGGAGGACAATATGCGAA
>CALXZF010000046.1 GCA_944393165.1 uncultured Clostridia bacterium | reverse complement strand
CTCTTTGCATATATCCCAATACTGTACATCTAGCTTCTAATCCTGTTAATTCTTCTAATTGTTTTGCCACTTGCTCTCCAATTCCACCAAGTTTTGTATTATCAACACCTTCTCCATTATTTCTTATGCTTTTAACTTGCATTTCTCCGCCCTTTGGTTTTGCTCCTTCAGCAACAACAACAATACTAAATGCTTTTCCTCTGTTTTTTCTATTTATAACTTTTCTAGCTGCACTCTCTATATCGTATGGTATTTCAGGAATAAGTGCCACATCAGCTCCTCCTGCAATTGCTGATTCTAATGCTATCCAACCAGCATATCTTCCCATTACTTCTAATACCATAATTCTGTGGTGTGTTTCTCCTGTTGAATGAAGTCTATCTATTGCCTCTGTTGCAACAGACACAGCAGTATTATATCCAAAAGTGATTTCTGTACATGCCACATCATTATCTATTGTTTTTGGTACACCAATAACATTGATTCCCTTAAGGCTCAAATCTCTAGCTGATTTTTGTGTTCCGTCTCCTCCAAGTGTAAACAAGCAATCAATTTCATCTTTTTTGATATTTTCCACACAAACATCAGATAAATCTTTATATACAGTTTGTCCATTTTCTTCTACTGGATAATTAAAAACATTTGCATTTGTAGAAGAGCCAATTATTGAACCACCTTTAGGCAATATTCCAACTGCATTTCCAGTTGAACTAGTGCCTAATCTAATAATATTGTTATTAAGTAATCCTCTATATCCGTCAATATATCCATAACATTCTATGTTTTTATTTTCAGCAGTTTTAATTATTGCTCTTATAACTGCATTAAATCCTGAAACATCTCCACCATTTGCAAGAATAGCAACTTTTTTTATCATAATTAATCTTCCCTTTCTATCGCTAAAATTCTACATATACTATTATACCAATAAATTCGAAAATTACAACAAAAATTTTGAGAAAATTCGTTACTATTTGCAACCAGTGTTACAATTCGCAACTGATACTAATTGGTAAAGCAGTGTATATTTTTTATTTTATGTTTGAGTGCTTAAGGTGGGGACCGACAAGTTTACAAACTGTTATGCGAAAAGAATTTGAGCATTTACAGTTTGTACGATGTTGGGGGCCGAAAACAGAAAATACAAAATATACACTGCTTTGTCCCAAAACAGCTATGAATTGTAACAACCGATATTAATATGTAAAGGACAGTAATGAAAATCATTTATTCATTATATGTATGTTTTCAATATCCGCTTCTAGCTCCCTAGTAATTATATTTTGTATCTGTGCAATCTCTTCTTTTTCTAAATCATCTCCTTTAACAATAACATTTATACTATCTCCATTTGCAAAGATTACTAAATCCTCTATGCCTTTTGTTTTTATAAGATTTTCTGCTATCATAATAGCATTTTGCTCGTTGTTTAGTTTTGTTATTTCTTCTTGAGCAGTTTTCTTTTGGGTCTCACTTACATTCGTATTATTTAATATATCTTGATAATTTTCAATTCTTTGTGAATACATTGTATTTCTCTCTAAGCGTGAATTTGTAAAGTATTCATCATCACTTGTAGTTGTTACTTCACTACTGGTATCAATTATTTCATTTGAAGAATCAAGAGCATTTGCATAGCTCTCATCATTATTGACTGTAGATTCATATGTATTATTGCTAATGCTATTTTCTATGCTGTTTGCAATAGCACTATCTTCAGTTATATTATTTGTATCTATGCTATTCGTATCAACTACATTTGCACTAACCAATTTTGCATCTCCAATACTTGCCATTTCTTCACTATCTGCAATTGCACTTGCTTCTAATGATGCATTATTCGTATAGCTTAAATATCCTGCTGTTATAATCATAAGTCCAATAACAAAAACTACAATTTGATTTTTCTTAAAAACATTTTTCATACACAAACCTCCACTTATTTGTAATTAATATTTTATGCACATTATTTCATAAATTTAAAAGACCTATTCAGTTAATTAGCCATTTGAAAAACTTGTATTTTATGTGTTGCAAGCCCAGTTACCGCTCCTACTGCTTGAATTATATTAGTTTTTACAGTAGGATCATTAGCTCCTTCAGCTGTTATTATTGCTCCCTCAATAGTCGGACTCACAACACTTTGAGTTATTAGCTTAGTTTCGTTGTCACTTTCTTCATAAACCACTTCTTTTCTTACATCAGTTTGTGTAACTTTCCTTGTTCCACCTTCACTATCTGTTTCTTCAGTATTTTCTTCTGTGCTTTCTTCATTATATACTGGCATGGTTTTACTTGTTTCAGCATATGTTATCATTACTTTTACATTGCCAACACCACTTATTTTAGATAATATATCTTCTAAATCTTTCACCATACCGTTTTCTGTAGAGACTTCATTATATACACTATTTGTATCTTGGGAGCTTTCAGCCAATCTTTTATTTGGGTCAGCTGTTTGCGTATTACTATTATTTTCATCATCACTATTCCATATAACATTTATTACTATCAATGTAATTACCAATATAACTATAAATACAGCAATATTTTCTAGTCTCTTTTTACTATTCTCACCCTCTTTTTGAGCAAACATATTTTTAAACTTATCTTTTAACATTGTTTTTTCTCCTCTCTTTTGATTTAGGCTTTTACCTGCTACCTATAAGCCATTTAATTTATAGTTATATTTTCCTCTTTCACTTCATATACGCTACTTAGATATTCTTTTAGCTCCTTTTCCTTCGAATACGAGAGTTTGCTCTTCTTGTCCTCTTTTTCTT
>CALXZF010000045.1 GCA_944393165.1 uncultured Clostridia bacterium | reverse complement strand
ATCTGTGCCCAAATGGTGCCCAATTCATTTTATGTAACTTCAAATGGGCAAAAATAAAGAGTCCACAATCTCTTGCGACTCTAATAAAATTTGTGGTTGCGGGGGTAAGACTCGAACTTACGACCTTTGGGTTATGAGCCCAACGAGCTGCCAACTGCTCCACCCCGCGATGTCTTAACAGATTAATTATACTATTTTCTATTTTCTTTGTCAATATATTTTATGCATTTTGTTAGTCATTTATGCATGATTTTTTTGTTTTTATTAAATTTTTATAATTATTAATGCAAGCTTAAGTAGTTATTCATTGGTTTTTTACATTTACTTAGCTTGCATTTTTTCTCTTTTTTCCTTCTATTCAACTTCTGCTTTCCATAACCCATGTTTATTGCAATATGCATAAAGTGTTGCTCCTTTTAAATATGGGAATCTGCATTCAGCTTCTTGTTCTGGACACAATGTTACTGTGTATTCTTTATTTTCTTTTACTAAAGAAATCCACTCAATATAATGTTCTTTTTCCATTACATGATTTACTTTTACTACTATTTCATCACCTACTACTTCATATGTTGGTACATGTTTTTCTTCTGCTGCATCTACTGAATTTGGAACCATTACTTGCATTGGTTCATCACAACACACTATTCCACATCCATTGCAGTTACAATCTTTAATGACTTTTACTAATGCTCCACAATGATTGCATTTTTTAACAATTAGTTCATTTTTCATATTTAATCACATTCCTCTTATTATATTTAGGTTTTTAGTTAATGGATTTACCTATAAACCTATTCCTATAGTTGCATGTATATGTCTAATTGGATATCCACGAAAGCAGTTAAACAAATCCCTCTAGACTTTTGATTTGATTTGCACATAGATTATATACTTTTTTCTACAATTTGTACAGTATTTTTTTAAACTGTAACACTATCTTTTATTTCTTCATACTTTGCGTCTCCAATTCCTTTTACATTTTGTAAATCTTCTATTTTTTCAAAGTTGCCATTTTGTTCTCTATATTCTATTATTCTTTGTGCAATTGCCGGTCCAATTCCTGGCAAACTATCTAATTCACTTAAATTTGCAGTGTTAATATTCACCTTTGTTCCCTCCTCTATATTATTATTTGAATCATTACTATCCTGATTATACCCACTTGCTGTTGTAATATACTCAGTAATTTTTTCATTTTTATTTGGAATATATATTTTTTGTCCGTCTTGTAGTTCATATGCCAAATTAATTTGCGATAAATCTGCTTCTTTTGTTTCTCCTCCTGCTTTTTCTATTGCATCAATTATTCTATCTCCTTTATTTAAATATACTATCCCTTCTTTTTTTACTTCTCCTACAATGTGGACTATTATCTTTTCTTTAGTTTCTAGCTCTTCTGTTGTATTGCTAGTTTCTGCATTTGTTTTATTGATATTATTTTTCGAAGATTCTTTATTTTCTTCTATTGTTTCTATATTGCCAGCCGAAATTTCCTCTAATGAAATTTCTTGAAATGTGTTATCACTTATCATATAAATTACAAATGCTATTATTATGCCTATTATTAAAATTATTATGATTGCTAACTTTTTCTTATTATCTAATTGCATATTTACCTCCTAATTTTTTTGTTATGAATTGTAGTTACAATTCACAGCTTACAAAAATCTCTTACAAGCTAATAGTAATGTTTTATAAAAGTATGAGAATATGGAATGGAATGTGATTTGAATTTGATATTCTTAAAAAATTTTGTTAGGGAATCTCAAACCCTTTTGAGGGCGCTGACAAAATTTCTTTTAGAATACCAATGAAAATCAGCTTGACCGACATATTCGAATTACTTTTATAAAATATACTATTAGCTTATATTACAAAACGGCTGTGAATTATAACGAATAGTAACATTTTTTCAAATTTATTTTCTAAACATATTGAATTTTTCGCATTTTTAATATATAGTAATATATATTTTTTAATAAAAGTTGTTTTTATACAGAAATGGGGTGTCATATGAAACAACTTAAAATGATAATAGTTTTTACTATTATTTTTATTGTGTCATTACTGCCAATAAATACCATATTGGCTGCAGATATAAGTACAGAAGATTATAATCCAGATAATTTTAAAACCAATTCGCCGTCCGTTTTATTAATGGATCCTGAAACAGGCAGAATTCTATATTCTAAAAATGCTTTTGAAAAAATGTATCCAGCAAGTACAACAAAGCTTATGACTGCGATTTTAACTCTAGAGAATTGCGAATTAACTGATGTAGCAACAGTGAGCCATAATGCTATATTCTCTATTCCAGTTGGATATTCTCATGCAAGTTTGCAAGAAGGTGAAGAACTTACTATTGAACAGCTTTTAAATGTTATGCTCATTCCTTCTGCTAATGATGCCGCGATTGTTCTTGCAGAACATATTGCTGGTTCTGTAGAAAATTTTGCGGAGATGATGAATAATAAGGCTAAAGAGTTAGGTTGCTTAAATACTCATTTTATTAATCCTAACGGAGTTCACAATGATGACCACTATTCTACTGCTTATGATATGGCTTTAATTGGACAATATGCAATGAAGTTTGATGATATTATGAGAATTGCTAAAGTAAATCAATATACTCTTCCAAAGACTAACAAATATAACAAAGAAGATAGAATTTTTAATACTACTAATGGCCTAGTAACAAAAAATGATGAGTATTATTATCAATATGCTACTGGACTAAAAACAGGTTATACTGATAAATCTGGATATTGTATAGTTACTACAGCTAAAAAGAATGATGTAGAACTTCTTGAAGTGGTTTTTGGTAGCGATTCTATTAAAGAAAGATACGAAGATTGTATAAATTTATTTAATTATGGTTTTGACAATTATTCTTATCAAAAGTTGGTATCAACTCGTGAAATTATAGATACTATAGATGTTGCTGGTGCAACAGCTGAAACTAAATCTTTAAATGTTATTGCTAAAAGTGATATTAAGGTTCTTTTAAAGAAGGATATAAATCTTGATAGCCTTGAACCTACAATTGAATTAAACGAAAATCTTTCTGCTCCAATAGCGCAGGATGCTGTAATTGGTAAAATTTCATATGTGATAGATGGTGAAACATTTTCTACTGATTTGATTGCCGAAAAATCTGTTACTGCATCTAACTTTGAGACTATAGTTTTTAGGGCATTCCTTATATTTTTGATTTTGTATTTATTAGTGGTAATTTTAAAGAAACTAAATAAGCCAAAAGGGAATGGAAAATCAAGTTCTGGAAAATATATGACTACTCAAAAAACTAAAAGAACAAAAAATTCTAGGAAATCGAAATCAAAAAAAGGTGGAAGATATAAATTTAATCAAATTAATGAATATTTATAATTTATTTTTCACAGTAAGCCTAAGCTTACTGTGAATTTTTTATTTAATAGAATAATCTCTCACTTTCTACTAAATATGTCAACCTGTTTTATAATATTGAATTACATTACATAGTCTGTTCCTATTATTATAGTAAGTCTTTCGTTTATTGTTGAATCTCCTGAAGTTACACTATCTATATGTAGTGCTTCTTGAATTTTTGTTAAATCTTCATCTGATACATTGCCTCTATCTATTATCGTTGTATTGCTTGTACTAGAAGTATTTCCAGTTTGTGCCACTTCATATCCTTCAGCTTCAAGTTTTGCTACAACTTCACTTAGCTTACTTGAGCTTCCGCTTCCATTTAATACTTCTATACTTATATCTGAAGTGTTATTTGTATTATCAGTGTCGTCAGTGGCAACTGTGTTTCCGTCTATGGTATTGGCATCAGTTTCATCTTCTGGCTCTATTCCATAGAATAATTCATTTACAGTTTCTTTTACTTCATCTTCATATGGTGTGTAAATCCATACTCCAGTTCCAGGTGATTCTTCTGCTATTCCTGGTAATGTTGCTGTTTTTAGGTTATCTATATCAAAATCTAACACATATGGTACATAATCTTTTATTGCATCGAAGTCTAGGTTTGTTTCTACATATTGTTCAGCTATATCAAGGAAACTAAATATAGTATTTACATCCATGTTTTGTATTGTTTGTTCTAGCAAAGCTGTTAAGAATGCTCTTTGTGTTCTCATTCTTCCTAAATCTTCTCCACCATATTCATATGGATATGTTGTACCGTCTGAGTTATGTCTAAAACGAACTACTTGTTCTGCTTTATCTCCGTCTAATAGTTGATATCCTGCTTTTAAATCAATATAAAGGTTTTGCCTTCTATCTGTATAATGCATATCTATTGGAACTTCAAAATATACTCCACCTATTTCATCTACTAAAACTTTTAATGCTTCAGTATCTACTTTTAAATAGTATTGTACATTTATTCCTGTTAATTCTCTAACATCTTCTAATGTGTTTTCAACTCCAGTTTGATATACTGCATTTATCTTATCCCATGCTGAAGCATAATATTTATTATCTCCAATAAATGTATCTCTTGGAATTGATAACAATGCTGCTTCTTGTGTTTTTGGATCATATGATGCTAGCATTATTGTGTCTGTTAAATTTTCACTTTGTCCTAATATTAAACAATATATTTTGTCTAACTGCTCTACAGTTTCATTGTCATGTCCTAAGCTGGTTTTTAAAACTCCTTGAAGTCCCCCTCCATTTTGCTGTACTTTAACTGCAAATACTACTCCTGCAATGATAATTATAAAAAGTAATACTAATACTACTTTTAAAAAAATATGTTTTTTCTTTTTCCCCTTTTTATTAACTTTTTCTTCTTTAGATTCTTTCTTCAAGACAATTCACTCCTATTTCCATAATATGTTCTACATTATACTAAACTTTTTTTGTAATATCAACATTTTGAGTCATTTTTTTGAAAAAAAAGACACTTTTTCAAGTGTCTTTCTTCATAAATTTTACTATTTAAAATATAATCTTTAATAATATGTTATTATTATACATCATGCTTCCTATAAATGAATCATCTATTGCATTAGCAAGTGTTCCATTCATCATTGGAGATATGAATGATATAATTGCAAGTAATACATAAATTATTATTAGTGCTTCTAATATTCCATATATTACACCGCCTAATTTATCAAATTGTTTTATTATTGGTAATTTTGTTATAAGTGATGTTATAAATCTTAGGAAAATCAACAATATTCTTGCTACTATAAATAATATTAACCAAGTTCCTGCTTTTACTATTGTTACTGCAACCTCTCTTGCTGTATTATCTGCAACAGCTTCTTTTGCATCATCAGATGCTTCATCTACTTTTTGTACAATGTAATCTGTAATTGTTTCTGGCATATTTTCCTCTTTGCCTTCACTGTCTTGTACTATAGCTTCCCTAATTGAATTTTCAATATTTTCATCTATCTGAGTATTGTCTATAATTAATGATGACACTGGAACAAATAATACAAATGCAATAACTATTGCTAGTACAAATGATACTATTTTTATTAATGAACCAGTTAATCCTCTTACATATCCAATTATTACACATAAAACTAATATTGCTAAAATTACTATGTCTACTACAATTGCCATTTTTCCACCTCCTTCTTGTGTTTTTCTAAATTGCTTTTTGTCATTATTGTTACATTCCAGAACTTTATTTTTTATTAGGAATGTGTTCTTGATAAATTTTATTTGAGTGCTTAATTATTTACTATCGTGCAAGAATTATTATAAATTTACTAATTCCACTCTATCTTGATATACAATTCCTGCTACACCATTTCCTAATACAACATTTTGTACTTCTTGTAATGATGTATAACTTTTTAATAGCCAGCCACTTATGTTAACAAATTCAATTTCTTGTCCCAAACTTACGGCAATAACATTATTATAGCTATACACATCTTTTGCTGCTCCTTCAACTGTGTACACTACATTTCTATCACTAGTTGTGCTTTTCATTTCTAATACTGTATTTGTATTAAAAAGCCCTTCATTTTGCTCTATTGCTCTATATACAAAATTGTTTAGCTCTATGTTAGCAAAATTTATATTTTTTCCACTTTCATCTAAATTCATTAATACGGTATTAGTTTCATTTTGAATTGAAGTTATTTCATTATCAAACATACAAATTATTTGATTGTTTCCTTGATATTCTATGTTTATAATTAGTTTATTAGAATCTGCTGTATAAGTGTAAATAACTGACTCTGAAGGTTCTTCAACTGAAACCACTTTTATATTTGATTGAATTGTTGTTCCACTTGTTTCCACTTCAGCGAATGCTAAATATTTGTTGTCATTAGATATTGTTGTATCTACTACAGTATTTGTAGCTAAATATCTTTTAAATAATTCATTTCCATTATTATCATATGTTGCAATTACAGATTTATATGCTGTTCCAGTAATTATAACACTTACATAGCCATTATCATTAACATTAATTTTTGATATGTTTCCTTCAACATCCTTTGTCCATAAAATCTTTGAATCAGAAATCAAATTCAGTTGTGAACCATTTTTTTCGCTAATTGCTATATATCTATTATTTACATCATAGACAGGATTATTTATCTCCAAATCAATTTCATTTTCTAAATTTCCAGACGAGCTATATTCCATTAGCTTATTTTCTGCAAGTATACAAATATATCTATTATATGCAAAAACATTTATGTTTGAATCATAGTTTAGCTCGATAGTCTCCAATCTTTCTTGTGTTATGTTTTTTCTAAATAAATATTGGTCTAGAAAACTTCTAACATCTCTACTAGAATAATATAAAAGTGCCGTAACTGCCACAATTACAAGAATAATCCCAATAGATATAGCTATTATCATTCTCTTTTTATTAATATTCTTTTTTGGTTTTTTATCATTATTTTCTGTAATAGTATAAATGTTATCTATATCTTTCAAAATTATTCCTCCTTTGCTTGTACTATTTATATCAGTTTTCGTGCTTTTTTTCAATAGATTTATAAAAGTAATTTTTGTTTTCTATTTCCACTCTATTTTATTATAATTTTTTATTTTAAACAAGTAGTCTTTTATATAATTCATTTAATTTTGGTTACAATTCATGGTCGCTTTTGAGGCAAAGCACTGTATATTTTTAATGTCTGTTTGAGTGCTAAAGGTGGGGACCGACAAGTCTACAAACTGTTATGCGAAAAGAATTTGAGCATTTACAGTTTGTACGATGTTGGGGGCCGAAAACAGAAATTAAAAATATACAGTGCTTTGCCTATTAATATCGACTGTGAATCGACTGTGAATTGTAACACTTATTTTAGCAAATAAATAAGTTGAGCAAATCCCAATAATCCAAATACCGGATATGTTAAGTTTACTAATTTAGAAAAACTTATATTTGATATGAGTATTGCAGATATGCATATAATTACAGCTAAAATTTTATAACTTCTTTTTGTTTTTGTGCAATTATTTAAAAATCCAAAGCCGGCCGAAATCAAAGTAGTATATATTGCAACTATTATTACAATACTATATACCATACTATAAACTTTTCCAAATTTATTAGCTATATATACTAATGGTATTTCTATATTTTCTAATCCACTCACATTGAACATTACTAAAAATATAATTAAAGATAGCATTGAAAAAATTATTGTTGTTATGATACTGATTTTTTTCTCATTATTTATAGTATATTTTTTTAAGCTAATTAACATTGGGATGAGCAAAATACTATTGTAACTAGCATATTCAATTGATTTTATTATCCAGTTTCCTGATAAATTTATTTTTGATAAATCCATATTAGCCACAATATTTGCTATATTGCTTTTGAGTCCAAGACCAATAATTATTAAAATAAGTATTGGAATAATTATTGTATTTATATTGGCTATGCCTTCTATATTTTTCATAAATGTAATATATGCTATTGCCAAAATGATAACTGCTGTAATGATGCTAGGTATGTTGAATTCTTGTTTAAAATACGCACTAAACCCAGCTACCATAATATAAAATGACATTAACAGAAATATATTAATAATTACTTTTAATATATTCTTCACCATTTCTGGCATTTTCATTGTTTCTAAAAAATCATTATATGATTTAACATTTTGCTTATTTGCCTTTTTTAGAGCTTTATATGTTATAAGTCCTATCAAAACACAAGATAATAATACACCTATTAATCCATTTTCTCCATACACATTAAAAAAGCTATATATTTCCTGTCCGGAAGCAAAACCTGCTCCTATTATTGTACCTATTATAACAAAGATTGCTTTTATACTATTTTTCAAAATAAAACCCCCTCATAATATTTATGAAGGGGTTTTTATTTTATTACCTTTTTCTTCTTCTAATTATCCATACTACAATTCCAAATATTACTATTAATGCAGGTATTGCAAATATTATTGTTAAAATTATTGTATTTTGCTCTTGAGTAACAGTATATGTTGTAGTTTCGGTATCTTTTCTTATTGTAATCATATTGTCTCTTTCTGTTAAATATGCAATCGAATTCATTGCTAAATCTTCATTATTATAAAAATCCAATGCATAGCTATAATATTCTTGACTAATTGCTATTCTTAAATTTGTAATGAAAATATTATTTGAATATACTATTAATTCTGAAGTAGTGTCATCATCAATCGTCTTTTTTGCTAGCGCTCCCACTGTAGCACTAGGTGAATCTTCGTCATCATCCGTTTTAGAATTTGTTTGGATTGAATAATCTGTTCTATAGAATGATTCTGTACTTGTTTGTGCCAAAGTTTCTATTTCTACTCCTAATTCTTCTAATTTTTCACTATCTGCTACTTCTATTTTACCTGCTGTCATAAAGCAAGCATTCATGTTCATGTTGGTTTCTTGAGTTACACTAGTATATGGACTTACTGTTACAAGAATTGCTGAAGGAGTTCCTGAAAGCATTCTATCTCCGTCTTGCTCTAACATTACACCTTCTGGAATACTTAATCCATATTCATCTAACACTTCTTGGAAGTTTGGCATTTCTTCACCAGTTGTGTTTGGATCAGTGAATAATATAATTTTTCCACCTTTATTAATATAATCTAATATAGCATCTCTTTCTGCTTCTGTTATGTCTTCTGCCAATGTAGTAATCATTAATACTGAACAATCTTCTGGTATCTCTCCTGCAGTTAACAAATCTAAATCATTAAATTCATATGCTTCATCTTCTAAGTCTTGTATAAAATAATAGAAATAATCTGAACCATATTTATTGTGTCCTGTTAAATTGTATATGATTGGTTTTTCGTCTGTAGTAACATCTATAATAGCATTTGTTAATGCTTCTTCTGTTATATCTTTTTGCTCATAAGTAGTGTAATCTATGGTATATAAATCATAGCTTGAAAGAACTTTAGATTTATCTCCGCTTCTAACAATTATTGCATAACTATCTGCTGTCAAACTATATTCATCAGCTATATCTGGCCTTGCTGTAAGGTCATCTATTGTCTCAACTGTTATTCTGTCATTTACACTATTGTATTTTTTTGCATAATCTTCTTGAGATTCAGTCATATTTACCAATATGATTTCTACATCTTGGTCAATTGATTCTGCAATAGATTTTGATTGGTCAGACAAACTATATATTTTATCTTCTGTAAAATCAAAATCTGTTAAGTTTGCATTTTCTACTAAAATATTGATTCCTATGCAAACTGCAACTATTATTAAAATCAACAATGCAGTTAATGATGTTTGTCTTAGCCATTTACCTGTTCCAATTCTCTTTTTATGCTCTTTTTTTACTATTAGCTCTTTGTTATCATCATTTTTTACACTTTTCTTAATCTCTTTATTCTTTTCTTTATTTTCTTTTTTCTCTGCTTTCAACTTTGCTTTCTCTTCTTTTTTTAGTTTTTCTTGCTTATTTTCTTCTTTCACTTATCTCACCTCCTATTTTACCATTTTTCTTCTTTTTATTAATATTATCGTTATCAAAATGCACATTACAGTTATTGAAATTAATTTAACTGTATCAGCTATTGATATTAAACCGCTTGGGAATTTTATGAACATATCTATTAAATCAATACTTGAAAAGATTTCGCTCATATCTACTAAAAACCATGGTGCTACTAGAACAACTATTGTTATAATTGCTGCTATTATTTGGTTTTCTGTTATACTAGATGCAAGCATACCTATAGAAATTGCAGCCATTGCTACTAATAAGAATCCTAACATGGTAACAATTAAAGTTGGTATGTTTACATTTCCAAAGAAGCTTATTATTACCGCATATATGATTGATAATAATAAAGTGATAACAATTACTGCTACTGCTGCTAAAAATTTTCCAAGGACAATTGATGTAACACTCCTAGGAGATGTTAAAAGTAATTGCTCTGTTCCATTTTTTCTTTCCTCTGAAAACATTCTCATAGTAAGAAGAGGTATCATTAATAATAGTCCATATCTTGCTGATGCATAATATAAATCTCCCATAAATACTGAGCCATATGTTATTGTTGTTAAATAGAAAAATATACTATACATTAGCATAAAAATACCTATTGAAATATATCCAATTGGAGATAAAAAATAAGTTTTTAACTCTTTTTTAAATACTGTCCACATTATTTTTTCTCCTCCTTTTTATCGTTATTCTCTACTAATTTTGTTGCATCAATCAATTTTATAAATGCATCTTCTAATGTAGTTTCAACTTTTTTAAGTTCAAAAATTACTATTTCTTCTTTTGGAAGAATTTCAAATAATTTCTTTCTTAAATCTATATTTGAAGATGTTGTTATTACATATTGTTTCGTTCCGTCATCATTATCTTTTACAAGTTCTATTTCATCTATTTCTTTAATTTTTTCTTTTAGATTTTGCATATTGTTTTTAGGATCTTCAACAGTTATAGATATGCTATTTTTCTCTCTTGTTGATTTTTCCAAATTTTCTGGTGTATCTATTGCTATTATTTTTCCTTTATTAATTATTATAACTCTTTCACAAATTTGGCTAACTTCAGACAAAATATGTGAACTCAAAATAACAGTATGTTTCTTTCCTAATTTTTTTATTAAATTTCTAATTTCTGTTATTTGTTTTGGATCAAGACCTACTGTTGGTTCATCTAGTATAATAACATCTGGATTACCAACCAAAGCTCCTGCTAGGCTAACTCTTTGCTTATACCCTCTAGATAAGTTCCTAATTAATTTATTCTTTACTTCCTCTAAGCCAGTTTCTTTCAAGACCTTATCTACTTCTTCTTTTCTTTCGTTTCTTTTTACTAATTTTAGCTCTGCCATATATGTAATAAATTCTTTTGGTGTAAGTTCATTATATAATGGAACATTTTCTGGCATATAACCTATCTCTTTTTTAGCTTTTCTAGGTTTTTTAGAAATATCATTTCCATTTACTATAATCTGGCCTGCTGTTGGTTCTATGAATCCTGTAATCATATTCATAGTTGTACTTTTTCCAGCTCCATTTGGGCCTAAAAATCCTACCACTTCTCCATCTTTCACATCAAAACTGATGTTATCAACAGCAATGGTAGATCCATACTTTTTTGTGACATTTTTTACTTCTATCACTGTACTTTCCTCCAATCTCTTATTTCCGTATGTTTTTATGCTCCTATATTAGCATTATTTTTTTACTTAATCAATATATTTCACATAAAATTCACATTTCAAAAATTTAATTCATAATTACTTATAAAATGAATACATTTTATTATCTACATGAAAATTTTACAGAAAGGAGCGTATGATTTTTCCTATCATACTAATTTTTTATGGAATTTCTTTATCCTTTGTTTATCGCTTTTATCATGGTCTTTATTGCTGAACTTGGAGATAAAACCCAACTACTTGTTCTATCTTTTTCAGGAGGGGTTAAAACTAGAAATATAATCCTTGGAATAGCTCTAGGTTCATTTTTTAGTCATGGAATGGCAATCTTGTTTGGAAGCAAAATTGGATTATTAGAAAATAGTAATATTCAAGAAATTATAAAATTCTTTACTTACAGTTCTTTCATTTTAGTAGGTATCTTGTCATTACTTCCTAAAAAAGAAAAAATCCGTTCTAATGACAATGCAAAAGACGGACTTATCAAAAAAATATCTAATTTAAAAATAAATTATACTTTTATAATAGCTTTATCTATTTTAGTTGGAGAATTGGGTGACAAAACCTTTTTAGCTTCACTTGGTTTTGGTATACAATACCCTTCTTATAAAATAATGCTAATAATCGGCGCTATTTTAGGTATGATTGCAAGTGATTCTATTGCAATCATTTCAGGAAAATTTTTAAGTAAATATATTTCCGAAGAAAAAATGAAAAAGTTTTCTGGAATATTATTTTTGATATTTGGAGCCTTAGGCTTTATTCTATAAGGCTCTTAATCCAGATTTCATTACCGTTTTCATCTTTAACTCTTAAATTAGGAAATGTGAATGATATTCTTTCATTTGTAAAATAATTATTTTCAATATTTTCTCTAATCTGGCAAACGATATTATTTGTCTCTGCTTTATATTCTTTTCCATATAACACTCTATTTTGATAAGTTTGAATCCCCCATATAGTAAATATACAATCAACACACAAAAATATAAAAATGCCAAGTTCTATAATATTTCTTATATGCGGTTTAAATTTTCCTACTATTTTATCTATTAATGGTTTTGCAAATTTTATAAGCAATACTGCTAAAATACCCCAATACAATGAAAAAATTAAACTTATCCTACCATTTAGATTATGATGCAAATAACAATAATCCCAAAATCTAACACCATATATTGATTCTAGTCCATAACTCAAAAGGTATTCTCCTATAGAGCCAAAAACGAATCCCGCTATAAATAACTTAATAGTTTCCTTATAATTTAATTTATCTAACACAAATATTAATCCAGCACCACACACTCCATATACTGGACAAAATGGCCCCCATAGAAGACCTTTTCGGCTTTCTAATACTCCTGTTGTGATATAGCAATAAATTGTTTCTATTATTAAACCTAAAATACTAAAAATTAAAAAGTACCAAAACAAATGGTGAATAGTTATTTTTTTATTATTTTCCATATATTATCCTCTTTTACTATTTATATTATTACTTTATATTATGCATTTTTTGCTTCTTTATTAGGATTATACACTAATTTTTCAATTTTTTCTACAATTTTTATTGACTTTTATAAGAAAAGGTGCTATTATATTTATTGCATTTATATGGGTCAGTAGCTCAGCTGGATAGAGCAACGCCCTTCTAAGGCGTGGGTCGGGGGTTCGAATCCCTCCTGGCTCACCATATATATGTAAAAAAGTATATACAGTTTTGTATATACTTTTTTGTTTTTATTACTCCTTATCGTGTTTCTTCTTCTTTTTCTTTACTTCTTAAGCGTGCATAAAGTTCTGGATAAACTTCATTATAAGAAAATTGTTGATCATTATTTCTTTTACTTTCTTTTATAAAATATTCATGTGCTATTACATCTCTTGTGTTTAGTCCATTTAATCTTTCCCTTGCTGTACCCCCATAACCAGGTAATGTTTCATCATCTTTTGCCATTACTTCATATGGTACTAGTGTTTTTCCTAAATATGCAGCTGCAAAATTTCTATGATGACCTTCTATTATAGCTTGGTATCCGTCTACTTCGATAATATCTATTGGTTGATTTGGTAAATATCCTACTGAATCTATTTTTTCTATCATCTCATCAATAGTGTATTCTGCTCTTGATAAAGTATCCATTTCTCTTTGCAATGGAAGTAACTTCTTAGGACTTGTCCAATTCTTTGCAAAATATTTTCCTTCCACATAATAATCCAAACATTTAAGAATAGTTTCAGCTGTGTCATCTATACTAGCATATGAAGTATCAATAATCAAATCATAATTATTTGGATCTTCCAAATCTACTCCATATATTTCAAGATATCTTTTCTGTTCTCCAATTCTTCTTTTTTCTCTATTTTCTTTTGCTTCTTCAAGAGAATTATAGTTACTATCTTCTTTTCCTCTAGTACTATCTTTTAATAATCTTTTAGCAGCTATATCTGGAGAAGTTGTTAATCTAACAGAAAATGAATCTGGTACATTATGAAAAGCTAATCTTGAGTCTATAATCCATATATCATCTGGTTGCTCTTTAGAATTTATTTCTTTTCCTTTATTTATAATATCTTCATCAATTAAATTATCTATCACTTCTCTTACTTCCGCTAACTCCACTAAATTATTGGCTTGCTCTATTGAAAAATTTTTTAAGTCAATTCCCTTACTTTTTAGTTTAATAATTGAATCGGTTAATATTTTTCTTCTTTCTGGATTATTTGTAAGATTTCGAATTTCTTCAGTTTCTGATAGTGCTATAGAATTTATTGGATCATATATATTTCTGACAAAATCCACTAAGACATTAAAATACTTTCTAAACTTATCCCCTGTTGCTATAATATGAATATTATTCTCGTCATAACCCATTTCTTCTAATTTTTGTGTTAAAGCCTTTGTTGTTGACCCCTTTCCGCTTACTGGTTGACCTGATAATGCAATAATTTTATTTTTAATTACTGTATTTCTCATTTTTCCGTTCCTCCTATACACAATTTATTTTACCACTTTATGTAAATATTGTCAATTTTTCTATTCTTTTAGCCTTTTTGAACTAAAATATTGCTTATCAAAAAAGTAAGATAGAAAATACTCTCTCTATCTTACTTTTATATTTAACTTTCAAAAAATGCTTTATATCCTCTGTATGCCTCATAAATATCAAACTTGCTTGTTACCTCATAAGGTGAATGCATTGAAAGAACAGGTACTCCACAATCTATTACATCTATTCCTTTATTTGCTAGAATATATGCAATTGTTCCTCCTCCTCCAACATCTACTTTTCCCAACTCTGATATTTGATATCTAATATCATTTTTTTCAAATATATTTCTAATTTCTGCAACAAATTCTGCATTTGCATCTGATGCGCCAGATTTTCCTCTAGCTCCAGTATATTTATTAAGTCCTACACCTCTTCCTATATGAGCTGCATTATTTTTTTCAGACACATTTGCATATATAGGGTCTAAACCAGCATCTACATCTGCTGACAACATCTTTGAATTGCAAAACACTTTATCTAATAAATTAGGTTTATTTACTCCAAGTTTATTTAAAATTTCTGCCATAAATGTATCGAAAACATGTGATTCCATACCTGTATTTCCCATACTTCCTATTTCTTCTTTGTCAGATATAATACATACTGCAGTCTTATTTGGAGTTTCTTTCATGTCTACCAATGCTGTTAATTCAGTATAAACACACACTTTATCGTCTTGTCCGTATCCTGCTACCATGCTTTCGTCAAATCCCATGCTTCTACACTTCATAGCAGGAACTAGCTCTATCTCAGCACTTAAGAAATCTTTTTCTGTTACTCCATATTTTTTATTTAATATATTTAATATGTTTAATTTTACACCTTCTGGCACATTAGATTCGTATGGAATGCTACCTATTAATAGGTTCAAATCTTCTCCGTCTATTCCATTTTTTAACTTCTTTTCCATTTGGTCTTGTGCCAAGTGTGGTAATAAATCTGTAATAGTAAATATTGGGTCATCATCTTTTTCACCAATGTTTACTTCTATTTTTTCGCCATTTGCTTTTACAATAACTCCGTGAATGCTTAGCGGTATTGTAGTCCATTGATATTTCTTTATTCCACCGTAATAGTGTGTTTTAAAATATGCAAATTCGCAATCTTCATATATTGGATTTGGTTTTAAATCAAGTCTTGGTGAATCTGCATGTGCACCTATGATGTTTACTCCATGTTCAATATCCTCTTTACCTATAATTGCCAAATACATGCTTTTTCCTCTATTGATATAATAAACCTTATCTCCTGCTTTTAATGTATCTACTTCTTTTATATCTTTAAATCCATTACTATCAGCTATTTCTTTACTGCTTTTTACAATTTCTCTTTCTGTTTTTGATTTGTTCATAAAGTTAATATACCCATTCGCATAATTGAAAATGGCTTCTCTGTCCTTTACTGAATTCCAACCATTTTCCTTTTTGTTAAAAAGTTTTTCTTTTAATGTATCAATTTCATTTTTCTCTGCCATACAATCGCTCCTTTCCAATTATTACTAATTATATATTCTCTAATCAACTTTTTCAATATTAATTTTTAAAATTTGTTAATATTATATCCAATAATTTAATATATATTAGTATACATATTTACAAATTTTAAATTTTGTAGTTTAATATATGTGAAATAAAAGAAAGGAAGTGTTTATATGGAGGAAAATAAAGAACCACAAAATGATACAAATGCTGAAGAAGTAAAAGTAGAAAACAAAGTAGAATCTACTACAAGCAATACACAAGCAGAAAAAAAAGCAGAAGCAAAAAATATTGATTTTAAGAAAGAAGCAAATGAAGCAAAAAACTTTTTAACAAATATTTTCAAAACACCATATAGCGAAATTAATAAGGTAAATAATAAGCCAAAATCATTTATGAAAATAACAATAGCTATAATGATTATTTGGGTTGTAGCAGAATGTATTGGAGCAATTATAGATGTTGTAAAATCATTTTCATATAGCTACCACTCAAATATAATGTCTTACTTTGTAAGCTCTTTCTCAAGTGTGTTTAGCATAATAATGGCAATATTAATTCCAGTTATTATTGTAGCTTTACTTTCTGGAATAATCTATTTATTAATGCAAAACAAAAAGAAACATTATTGGGCTATAGTATCTACTGTAGTAGTTGCAAAATTACCAGTTGTAGCAGCAAGCATACTATCTTTATTTAGCTCAATTAGCTCAGAAGTTTCTAAGATAACTTCATCATTTTCTGGATTCTGCTCTATAATTTCTGCAATTTTAGTTTATTTTGCAATCAAGTCATTATATGCAGAAGATGATGATAACAAATCATTTAAAACATTTTTAATAGTAATGGCAATTTATTACGGAATTGCTTTAGTATTAAAATTCTTTAATTTATATATTTAACATGTAACTTTAATTATTTTGAATAATATAAAAGTATAATAATTAATTACTTCAAGCAATTGATTATTATACTTTTATTCTTATATGACTGAAATTATTGGGTGATGATTCGATACATTTCTTATAAAATTGCACCTAATACTAATATACCTATGTTGTCATTATAAATTTGCTCAAATTGTGATATTGGTAATGGATTTTCTCCGAAGTCCTGCTTCTATTGTATATCCTGGCCTATTATATTCTTGTATAAACCAATCTTTGTATCCCGCAAAAGCTGATTCTGGTGGAGTTATGTCTAATGTATAACCGCTTGATTCTGCAAATCTTTCTCCTATCTCTTGTGAGCCTTCTGGCAAATAATTTGCATATTTCCAATATATAACTTCTCCTTGCGTGTGATATGCTAAAATCAATCTAAAATCATGGATTAATGTAAAATTATATATAGCAAGAGCTTCTGGTTCTGTTAAAGGCCCATATCCAACAAAATCCCTAGGTGCAGGGCGAGTGTATCCTTGTGCAAATTTAATTGCTCTTGCATTTTCCCACCCCGCTGGAAATTGCAAGTTTAAATCCACACCATTGAAATTTGCCTTCCAGCCTAGAGGAAATGGAATACTAGGAAAATTTAATGAAATATCTTTAAACTGATTATATATTCCTGTATTTTCCGGTATTACTCCAGTTACTAAATCTACTCCGTCTGGATTAAGCATTGGAACTATATAGATTGAAACATTATTAAATATTTCTCTTGAACTATATCCATATATAAAATCATTGTTTTGATAACTTCTTGAAAAATCTTCCACAAATTTCATTAACACTACAGCTGTAATCCACTCATTTGCATGAATTGCCGAGCTATACATTACCTCTTTTACCCCATTCCCAATTCGTATATATGGTAATGGTTTTCCAAGTACACTATATCCAATATTGCCAGTTACTAAAAAAGGATACTTTTTCTTTAATTGTTCTATGTTATTCCTAAGTATGCATGATGAATATGCTATATTAGTTGGAACTATTATATTTTCTTCCATAAGATCCCCTTATATAGTATATTCTCGTCATTATTATATGTTAAAATTCATTATATAAATATCCTCGATTCAGCTGGTTAATATGCTAGATTAAAATGGACTATCAATAAAATTAAAAATAGCAATATTAGAAAAAGGTAAATACTTATTTAAATAATAATCAATTAAATTTTGTGATTAACAGTAATTAAATACCAAATATATAGTATTGCAAGCTTCCTATTTGTAAGTACAAGTACTACAAATAGAGCTTGCAAAAATTGGGAAAACCCAAACCCCTTTAATTTGTTTTAGGGAAAACGGGAGGAATAGAATTTCTAAATATAAATAAATATACGCTTAACTGAAAAAGAAAAAGTATAATAGAATCTAGAGAATAAAAATTAAATATGACTATTACAAAATTTATTGTTAGTTCTTGTTTAAGAGATAAAATTATTATTGTAAAATAACTGGATAAAGTAGATACTAAACTTAGAAGAATAGAAAATAATATTAATTAACAAGACTTTCTTATGTTTAGAAATAGGTAGCTCAGTTATTCCTAAAAAAGAAAAAAGTAAATTAGGATATCAACTTAATTGGACAGATACAGGAAAATATATTACATATACAACACCTTAAGGATATAAATGTAGAGATAACAAATTATTTAATTAAAAATATTCAAAAGAAGAATTAGAAGATATAGAACTTTATCAAAACAGGCTATGAAAGAATATGCAATGAAGAGAGCCATCTTAAAATCCTTGAATTCTAGCTAAAAATATGGTATATTATTAATACAAATTTAGCTAATAAGCTAATTAATTTTATTATCTCCTTATGGAGTGAACATATAGGAATAGTAAACATCCAAATGAATATTTAAGGAGGAATTTTTAATGGGAATGGCAGAG
>CALXZF010000044.1 GCA_944393165.1 uncultured Clostridia bacterium | reverse complement strand
TCATAATTTTAGCAATTATTTCTATAATAGTCTGTGTTGGAATTATTATATATAATAAGCAAAAGGTTATAGAGACTTCGGCTGGATTAAGTGGAGATAGTAATAATGCTGTTGCTGTATCTGATGAGAAAGATTCGCAAGAGGAAACTCAAGAAAGCAATGATACTGTAGTAGATGAAGAAACGAAAAAGTTTGTGAATCAAGTAAATAATATATATAATGGAGATGAAGGTAAGAGGGTATTTCTAACATTTGATGACGGCCCAACAGAAGAAGTAACCACACACATATTGGACATATTGGATAAATATAATATAAAAGCAACATTTTTTGTTTTAGGGAACAGGGTAAAAGCAAATCCTGAAATATTACAGAGGGAATATAATTCTGGGCATTATATAGCAAATCATGGTTATTCTCATAAATATAGCAAAATATATAAAAGTGTAGATTCTATTTTGGATGAGTATAATAAAACAGAACAAGCAATTAGAGATGCTTTAGGAAACCAAGAATACGCAAGTCACTTATTTAGGTTTCCAGGAGGTTCACATGGAGGACCATATGAAAAGATAAAAAAGAAAGCAAGAAAAGAGCTGAATGAAAAAGGAATTGCATATCTTGATTGGAGTGCACTTACATATGATGCAGAGGGAGCAAAAACAGAAAAAGAAATTCTAAAAAATCTAAAAGAAACAATGAATGGCTGGGACAATGTGGTTATATTAATGCATGATTCAGCAGATAAAAAGATTACTTATGAGAGCTTGGAAGCAGTAATAAAATATTTACAAGAAAAAGGATATGCTTTCAAAAACATGTATGACTTAATGAACTAGAAAGGAGAAAGGCAAATGTATGATGTAATTATTATAGGAAGTGGACCAGCAGGAATTTCAGCAGGAATATATTTGAAAAGATCGAAGAAAAATATTTTAATTATAACAAATGGCAAAAGTGCACTTGAAAAAGCAAATAAAATAGAAAACTATTATGGAATAGAAAGCATTTCTGGCAAAGAGCTTTATGAAATTGGTTTAAAACAAGCACATAATTTAAATATAGAAATTGAAGATGATGAAGTAACAAATATTTCATATGAAAATCATTTTATTGTTACAACAGTAAATAGAGAGTATGAAGCCGATAATGTTATAATTGCAACTGGAACAAATAGAAATGTGCCAAACATAAAAGGCGTAAAAGAATTCGAAGGTAAGGGTGTAAGCTATTGTGCTATTTGTGATGCATTTTTCTTTAGGAATAAAGATGTTGCTGTAATAGGAAATGGCAATTATGCGATTCATGAAGCAAAACAGTTGAAACCAGTTGTAAAATCTGTTACAATTCTAACGAACGGGAAAGAAATGGTGCAAAACAGAGATGCATCAGATTTCGAAGTTGATGAAACACCAATAAGAGAGTTTAGAGGAACTAATAGTATAGAAGAAGTAGAATTTGGTAATAATAATACTAAAAAAATAGACGGTGTTTTTATTGCAATCGGAACCGCATCTAGTACAGATTTAGCGAAAAAAATTGGTGCTAATGTTAAAGATAATAATGTTGTAGTAGATGAAAACATGCAGACTACAGTTAAGGGATTATATGCTTGTGGAGATTGCACTGGAGGACTATTACAAATAAATAAAGCGGTATATGAAGGCGCAAAAGCAGCAATGTCTATAAGTCAAAGCAAATAATTTATAGTAATATTATATAAAGTTCGATGCATTAAATTTAATATATTGCTAAATCAACATAAGCTCATAAGAGGTTGCGTTTTAAGCATATTCAAATATAAAAATAGGAGGTAATTTTATGTCAGTTGTAAATTTAAATGAAAAAAATTTTGAGGAAGAAGTATTAAAATCAGACAAAGTGGTTTTAATTGACTTTTGGGCTAGCTGGTGTGGACCATGCAAAATGATGTCTCCTGTAGTAGATGAATTAGCAGAAGAATTAGGTGACACAGTAAAGGTTTGCAAACTAAATATTGATGAAGAACAAAACTTGGCTCTAAAATATAATGTAATGAGTATTCCAACATTTATAGCTTTTAAAGACGGAAAAGAAATTGGAAGAACAGTTGGAGTACAAGATAAAGAAGAATTAAAAAGTATATTAAATTAAAAAATATAAATAAAACTTAAAAAGCATATCAATCAAGATATGCTTTTTTGCGTGCCTATGAAATGCGAGAGAAGAAACTTCGCATCAAAAACAATGAAATGCGTGAGAAAGAACTTTGCATAGGAAACAACTTTATGTGTGAAAATCCACTATTTATTTACGAAAATAAAAAAATAAATTTTCATATAGAAAAATCCTCTTTTCATATAATAAATCGAAAACAAAATAACATAAATGATAGAATTTTGTCGAAAGATGTTGAAGAGGAGGAAATAAACATGAGCGAATTACAAAACAGAAGATACAAGGAAGTATCACCTGAAAAAACTGTAGAAAAATTGAAGGGATTATTAAAAGAATTAGGAATCGAAGTAGAAGAAAAATGGATTGATGAAAGTAGTGTTGGAACATATT
>CALXZF010000043.1 GCA_944393165.1 uncultured Clostridia bacterium | reverse complement strand
GATATTTATTGTCCTTCCTTTTTGCATCCACAACAGCCATTGCATTTGGTAAAGTTTCTGCTGGTTCATGGTGGTCTGTGATTAAAGTTTCTATACCTAATGAATTAGCATATTCAACTTCATCAATACCAGAAATTCCACAATCCACAGTAATTACAAGTCTGTAACCTTCATCATGTATTTTTTTAATAGCCTTTTTATTTAAACCATAGCCTTCATTAAGTCTATTAGGAATATATGTGGAAACATGTAACCCTCTCTCTTCCAAAAAGCTTTTTAAAACAGTTGTACTTGTAATTCCGTCCGCATCATAGTCGCCATATATCATCACATTTTCTTTGCCTTCTATAGCTTTCAAAATTCTATTCACTGTAATTTCCATATCTGGCATTAAAAATGGATCATGAAAATCTTTTCTAGTTGGATTCATAAACAAATCCAGCTCTTCTTTATTGGTTAAATTTTTATTAACAAGTATTCTAGCCAAAATCTCATTTAACCCATAATCTTGCATGAGTTTTTTTACTTTGCTTTCATCTACTTGGTAACACTCCCATTTTTTATTCATTCGCTTCTCCTTAAAATTACAATATACTATCTATTTTACTACAAATTGGATTTTTTTTAAAGAGGTAGAGCAAAAAAAATGCCAAAGCTTATATTAGTCTGTTATAATTCCCAGCTTAATAATTGTATTTCCCCACATAGTAATGTATTGTAAAAGCATGAGTGGTAGCCCATGCTTTTATCTACTTTGTTTTATTTTATTAATCTATACAAAGGTTAACCTTTACACTAAATTCGTCTGTATCTGTTGAACCATCTTCAAATGTAACTTCTATTTTTGCATACCCAGAATAAATAGATGTTCCCTTATAATTGTCGGAATCACCAGTTACATAAACTTCACCATTTGAATTAATTGATAAATCAAAATATGTGAAAGGAGTTTCTCTGTCGCTCATTGTCCATGAGATTATTCTTGCACTTACTATGTTTGCGCTTCCTTCATATGAGTATATTTTTTCAGTAGCACTATAGTTGCCATATTTTACCCATGCAGGATAAACCCTTGGTTCATTTTCTCCAGTAGGATTTGCCTCACTAGAATTTGGAATATCTGCAAGCTCTTCTTAATTTTCTACATAGTACCAATCACCTTCTTCTATTTCTGGATAATCTATATTAAACATATTAATTGATGCATTATTTAACTTATTGGTAATATGATTTATCCATTTTGCATACAGTGTTACATTTTCTGTAATCTTGTCTCCTTCATTTGCTTGATTTGAATAGCTTTCATCATAAAACCAGCCCCCAAATGTACTTCCATTATCACTTGTTGGGTCTGTTTCTGGAAATGTTAGTATGTCTGTATTTATTGTATGGTATACACTTCCATTTACCATAAATGTTACTGTGAACAAAGTAGCTGGTTTCATTGCTGCTATTCCTAGTTGAATTAACCATGTTTCTTCTTGCTCTGTTACATAATCTGGATTATATTTAAATTCATTATCTTGTATTACATATTTTTCTGCATCTTCATCTGTTATTCCTGGTATCGCCTCTTTTATCTGTTCTTTATCCATTATATTTATATTTGTATCTTCTCCATGTTCTAGCTTCTGCATTAGAACATATCTGTTTGCTGCTTCTTCATATGCCCTTACATCTGCTGAAAATGCTGTATACTTTGTATTATTTATTAACCCATTTTCTCCAAATACCCCTCCTATTGTTATTGTAGCTAGTATTATGATGATTATTATTGTAATTACTAATGCTACTAGCGTAATTCCTTTTTCTTGATTCTTTTTACTCAAAGTTTTTCCTCCCTGTCTCTAAAGATAATTAATTATCTCTCGATATCTATTTTTATCTTTATATTATATTTTTTATTAATATATCTAATAATATCTTAAATAAAAGCTTTCTTATAAAATTTATCTATTTTTTTGTTCATATTCATTTTACATTTTCAGTGTATGTAAATCAATACTTTTACTCCATTTTAATCAATTGTAATATTTCTGTAATATGTTTGTAAAGTTTTTGTAATATTGTTTCTTGTTTTTATTGTTTTATTCAATGATTTAAATTTATAATATATTGCTACAAAAAAGTTAGACTATTATATAGCAATTGAATTTTTCTCCTACTACTGCTTAATAGTCTAACTTTTTTTATCAAATTTATGGCATGTTTAACAAAGCCTAATTTATTAAATTGTAGCTCTCTCTTAGTGTTTCAACGCTTTCAATCCCTGGCATTTTTTCTGTCATCATTGTACATTATCTCCTTTTTATCTATTGGCACTCTTAATTTTACTATTTGCTTTTTGTTTTACTATATTAATTTTTTTCTACATTTTACACTAACTTTTTTATTTTTGCAACATTTTATTTTCTTTTTCTATCATTCCTTAAATTAAAAACTAAATTCCAGAGAAAAGAATGTGGAAATTCAGTTTTAAATTTAAGGATAGCGTAGAATCACAGCCAAAAAGTAAAAATAAATTTCTTCATCGCAGGTTTCGCTTTTACTTTTATTCTAAACCAATGCTAACACTGAAAGTATTATTATTTTTATTATTACTCCTACAATTAAAGAAAAACTTGTAAGTGGTATTCCCACTTTATTTATAGTCCTATAATTTTGTAATAAAGTTTCTACATCTTCATTTGTAATATCATTTTTCTCTTTTTGGTACTCTTCCATATATTCTTTTGTAACATAATAAGCAGAACTCATGGCATCATTTTCTAAATACACTCTAATTATACTATATATTATTCCTAAAAACATATATGCTATTATGTATATAATAGTATTCCCAACATTAAATAGAATCAAGAAAATTGATGCAATAAAATATAATAAAAAGATATTTGAAAACACAAAATTAAACATTAGTATTGCTCTGTTTTGTATTGAATGCAAGCATTCATGAGCAATTGTTTGAATTCTTGCGAATGTATCTTTGATATCTGCAATTATAATTTTATTTGTTAATGCTATATACAAGCTAGTTTTTGATTCTTTTGTTTCCTCAATTTTCACATCTGTATTTCCCAATTTTTTTAAAATAGTATTACAAATTTCTATATTATCAGGAAATTTATTTGCCATATTATTTAGATTTTTATCATATCCTATTTCTTTAATTTTTTTAATATCTTTTATACGAATATTTAAGCCGATTTTTAATAAAATAATTGTTATTATACTTAATACTATTATTACTACAAATTCCATTTCACATTTTCCTTTCTTTTTAGCATAAAAGCCTCTGGCATACTCTATCTAAAGCATGCCAAAAGCTTGGTTAACAACTATTTATATAATTATTTAAATCGACTTTTTTAGATTTTATAATACATCTCTTATTGCTTCTGCAATAATCTTGTTTACATCTGCTATCATAACATTGAATTTAACTTCTAAATCGAAGTAATCTTTTATTTGCTTGTCTTGTACTAGCATTGCATACATTTCTTCAAGTTTTTTAGATTTTTCTTCATCTTTTCCTTCGCCAGTATATTGCATTAATTGAACATCATATCTTAATTTTTCAAACTCTTCAATTTTGTTTTTTAATTCTGGATTTGACATTACTTCATCTTTGCTCTTTTTGTACTTCTTGTATTCCTCTGACTCTTGTATCTCATATGCCAATCTGTTAGCTGTATCATATACATTCATATTAAATTTGATTCCTTTCTAAGGCACACATAGTTATAAAAGATTTTTCTTTCAAACTAAATTATCCTTTTTTGAAGTTTCAAGGTCTGTCCCCTTGCGACAAAGTTGTCGTTTTAAGGCCTGTCCCTCAGCGACAAGGTTGTCGTTTTAAGGCCTGTCCCCAAACGACATTATGCATAAGCATGTTTTTTCTTGAATGAAAGTAAGTTTGTAATTTCTTTTTCTGTATTTCTTGCTTTGGTTGCTTTTTTTGCTTTTTCTTGTGCAATTTGCTCTGCTTGTTTTTCTGCCATTGTTTTGCATATTGCTTTTTCATATATATAATGTGTATCTTGTGCTATCCTATTCCAATTAAATTCTTCTTTTACTTTTGCCTTTGCTTTTTTTGCAACATTTGCTGAAAGTTGTGCATCAAACAACAAACTCAAAACAGAATCTGCTATAGAGTTAGGATTTCCTGCATAGCTTTTCATTCCGTCTACTCTATGCTCAACTATCTCATTTAAGCCTCCAACATCTGAAACCACTGTTGGAACTCCTGCAAGCATTGCCTCTAATGCAACTATTCCAAATGGTTCATATGTGCTTGGGAACACTGCCACATCTGCACATTTATACATTTTTTGAACTTGTTTTGAATTTAAATATCCTGTGAAATATACTTTTTCAGCTAATCCCATATTGTTTGCCTGTGCTTTTAACTCATCAAGCATTCCGCCTTTTCCAGCAATTATTAATTTTGCATCATGGTAGTTTGCAAGTATTTTTGGCATTGCAGAAATTAGATGCTGTACTCCTTTTTCATATACTAATCTTCCTAAATAAAGTATTATTTTTTCGTTATCCATGGCATATTGTCTTCTAAAATCATAATCTCTATCTATTCCCATAAAGTTATTTAAATTAATTCCGTTTGGTACAACATTTATTTTATCAAAAGGAAGTCCAAATAGACCTTGCACATGTCCTTTCATATAGTTGCTGTTTACTATAACTTCTGTAGATTCATAAGTAAGTAGCCATTCTGTATCGTTAATATATCTTTGTGTGTCATCATGAATTCCAGAGTTTCTACCAGATTCTGTAGCATGTATTGTTGCTACTATTGGTATGTCGAAGGCATTTTTTAGAGCTTTTGCTGCATTTGCAACTAACCAATCATGTGCATGAATAACATCAAACTTACCTTTTTTGTTCATAACTTCTGTTGCTTTTGCAATTAAGTTAAAATTAAGTTGCATAATCCAATCTATAAAATTATTTGGATGAATCATATAGTTATCCACTCTATAAACATCCACACCTTTATCATTTTCATAATATGGAACATCTCCGTCTTTATATGTTACCACAGTAACTTCATGACCGTCCTTTATTAATCTCTTTGACAAATCATGTACTACTCTTGCAATTCCCCCTACAATTCTTGGTGGATATTCCCATGTTAGCATCAATATTTTCATTGGAAAAGACCCCTTTCAATTTTTCTTTTGATTATATCTCTTAAAACTAATTATATTGTATACAAAAATAGAACAAAAGTAAACAATTTTTGATAATTTTTTTGATATATTTGGCATAATTTTTTATAAGCTCAGGTTTGCTCTGTTATTCTTTATTTTTTCTTATATAATAATATATTTTACAAGCAATTTTATATTCTAAAATTGATAACAAATACCATTGTTTTTTTATATGATTTATAGTATAATAGAAGATGTACTTGGGGATGTATTTGGTTTCGACAATAATTCTGAAGTATGAATAGCGAGTAGTGGATGTTCGCTTCGGCCACTATAAAAAAGCGAAATTTAAATATAAACGCTGATAATAATAGAGAATTAGCATACGCTGCTTAAGAATAGCGGCGCGTCTTCCTCATAACTTCCTACGGTTTGAGATAAGGCGACGATTTAGTAGGAAACGAATTTGCTCTGTGCCGTAGGAGCAAAGGGTATTTAATCGGCTACCTAAAAATTAAATTTGTTTGTTAATTTATTTTTAGGGAATTTATTAACAAACTGCACTCGGAGAATTTCATATGGACGGGTTGTTGGACAGGAGTTCGACTCTCCTCATCTCCACCAAATAAGCATTATACGAACTTATTGAGTTTACTTATGGGGAACCAACCTCCACCAATGTTTCCTTATATAAACACAATATTCGCTTGCTATTTTTATGTAAATATGATATACTTTTGGCAAATAAACTTATGTTAATTTCTGTAAACACTAATTAGTGGAGGAATATTCCTCTTACTTTTTGGTACTACAAAAATACTTTGGCAACAATAAAAGATATGGAGGATTACATTATGGCTACTATGGTTACACGGATTGTTTTATGGTTTATTTGTTTTTGTTTTAGTCAATTTGTTGAAACCTTAGGTTTGATTCAACAAGGGATGGCATTTTTGATTATCTATTTATCATCATTGGTTTTAATTACATTTGCAAAATTTCTTATTCCAAGTTTTATATCTATTACAAAAAACATTGATATTCAACTTGATACAACAGCAACCTTCTTTAAGGAATTTATACTTTGCAC
This sequence comes from uncultured Clostridia bacterium, assembly GCA_944393165.1. The sequence continues at coordinate 331 of CALXZF010000043.1, read as the reverse complement.
AACATTGCTATTAATTTCTTGGGTAGCTGCACACAACTTTGATGTAGATTATTATAGTGCATTCCAGATGTTGACATTAGGAAGATGTATTATCTTATCAATTGACTATTAACAGAAAGCACCACATCATATTTTCTCTAATTAAGAAATGTGATGTGGTGCTTTATTTATTTGAATTGTAGTTACAATTCACAGCTTACTAAAATTTCGTACAATCTAATAGTAGCTTTTTATAAAAGTATGAGAATATGGAATGGAATGTGATTTGAAGTAGGTATTCTTAAAAAATTTTGTTAGGGAATCTCGCACACTTGTGAGGGCGCTGACAAAT